>CALDJV010000485.1 GCA_937899305.1 uncultured Cytophagaceae bacterium | reverse complement strand
CAATCCCCTTTTTTTTACCAATAATAATTCACAGTATTTGGCGAACATGTTAAAAGTCATTACTTGGTAATAAGGTGTTTTGGATTGGATCATGATAGAGGTATTTATTACTCCTGCTAGGATCATAAAAATGCACAAGGTTCTTCCAAAGAAACTTTCTTCTATTCTCTAACTTGAAGTCTCCCAATTTTTTAATGTTTCCAGTATTGACATCCAAGTTAAAATTGGAATATTGGCCTCCTTCTGAACTGTTAAAAAAAATGTAATTCCCCGAAACAAACATCTGAGGGCTTACATTACCAAGGTTTTGGTGAAACAAAGTGGTGCCCCCCGCAGTACCATCACTGACCCACAACTCGGTAAAAATACCCGGTTTTCTAAAGAAGAAATGCATTTTGTCGTTTGCCACTGTAGCGTATACAAAATCTGATTTATCATCGGGTAAGAGGGCATTGAACAAATAGATATCCGCAATCGTCTGAACTTCATTCTGGTGGTCATCCACCATCTTTAATTGAATCAAACCAGTCTCAGGTTGGGTGTATTCTACAAAGAACAACTGGTTACGAACCTTCAGCAATGGACTAATGCTGTGCTCAAAGGTATACACTTGCTGGGTTCCAGCCTGGGTACCGTCAGATCTCCATAAACTTCGCGACCTATCGTGCCCTGTTATGGTAAAATAAACATTATTATCCAACGCCATAAAATCAGTCCCGCTCAAATCCGTGAGTTTTAAAGTACCATTGGTCGTACCATCGCTTACCCAAACACCGTAGTCGTTTCCTAAAACACCCTCATAGGAGAAAAAAACTTTGTTTTGAAACTGAATACTTTGGTTGGGGGCAAACGTCGCAAAATCCCCTTTCACCGCAGTGAATTGAGCTTTTATTTCCAAAACAGTCCCAAAACAAAATACCAAAATGCATCCAGTTTTGATGAGCATAGAAGCTAAACTTTTCATTATATCACTTTATTTAAGATGATTATTTTGGAAGTATTATCGCTTCCAAATACTATGACTGAGAGATTGGTCGCCTGCTTGTATTTTTAGAATATACTGACCAGATGGTAAGGAAGTAAGGTCTAAAACTGCTACCCCGTTTTGCAGTAGGGCAGCTTGTTCCAATGTTTTTTTGCCACGGGTGTCATACACGGTCAACTGTAGTTGGCCAGAGGTTGCCCCTTCCAGTTGCAAACGAAGTACATCGCCTACGGGATTAGGGTAAAGGGTCAATTGCCGGTTTTTCAACGAATTAATCAAATTCGTGAGCGCAGTTCCTATCCTAAAATCCTGATTGCTCAAGAAGGGCTTTCCATCATTAATGACTTGCACTTTACCATTGGTTGCTCCTTCGGGTACCCATACTGTAATGCGATTTGATTGATAGTCAATGTCTGACGTACTTACTCCGTTAAACTTCACTACTCGATTGCGGGCCAGAGCATCAAACAAGAATCCAGTAGCATAAATCGTGACCTTGTCTCCTGGTAAGCCAAAATTAGGGGAAACTGAAATGGTAGGATTCACAAACAGTCGTTTTGAGGTGGTCAACCGATTTCCGGTTTGCTTATCTAATACGGTAATTAAGCCCGTTTGAGCTCCTGCTGGCACTTTTACTTGCAATTGTTTGGTGTCAACTGATACAATTTCCGCTTTCTGATCGGTCCCATAAAAATAAACTTCCATTCCTTCATAAAAATGCTCTCCGTAAATGGTCACCACATCTTCTAAGGAAGCTTGATCTGGCGCAAGAGAACCTACTTGTACTGAAGTGATTTCAAAATCACCAAGGTCCACCTTTTGATCAAATACTTTATCCTGGACCACTCTAATGCTGCCACTATGGGCTCCTAATGGTATTCTTACCGTAATTTTATCGTCCGAGACATTCAATATTTGCCAAGGCCTATAGTCTACCCTCACCGTTATCCAATTATGTGGTTCATATGTCCCATTCCCCAGGTCTTTGTAAGGAATAAAGCCTTTGCCATCAATGATAATGGTGTCTCCAATAGCCCCACGTCGAGTAGGCCAATTGGTCACGGCTATTTTCACATCGAATCGCTGATTCGTGGTTGCCCATTCTCCATCCACCTGTATAGCGGGGTATACTACATCCGAAACTTTTGGTACAATAAATTGCACTACTTGCGCTGAGGCAGCTGTGATCTGAGCCCTTTTCCCTCCAATCTCTACAACCAATTTAGAAACATCGGAAGTGAAGTTATACCCCTCAAGGTTAATGGTATCTCCTGGGCAACCAGTAGTTGGGAAAAGACCAGTAATTCCAGGGAAAGGCTTCGTGCCCAAAGCATACAAATTTACCTTGCCTCGACTCGAGGTAGTGGCTCGAGTAAATATAAAGGTCTGGCCATTCAGGAAGAATACTTTTCCGGGCCTGAAAGGTAGTAAGTTAATGGTCCCCAGTGAAGACCCATCGGTTCTCCAAACCCCTGCCTTGGTTGTAAAATACAGGTAGTCGTTGGTAGTAGTAAAACCTGAAAGACTAGCGTAAGACGCAACAGTCATGAGGTTTTCCTGCTGTTGGCTTACCTCATCTATTCTCACCAAGGTTTTATGACGTTCCTTGTTGTCAATATAATAATTACCACCTTTCCAATGGAACAAAAATACTTGAGAGCCCTGGTTGTTTCCCGTGCAATCATTATCAGTGATGAAAGTGTGTTTCGACACATCGTAATAAACCCGATTGGTTCTTCCGAAATAGGGCTTCCCTTCACAAAAAACGTGATAGCGCAAGTTGATGCTCATGTCACCTACCTTGACTACACTTTTGGTAATCATGTTGCACTCAAAAATCGGATACTCATATACGCCTTCCGATATCCAATCTCGGGTACTGTAAAGGATATAACCATCTCCAATAAAATAATTATCTCGTACATTGCTTCCAAACTTCTCGTGTACAAGCTCGGTACCTGAGGTAGTACCATCGCTTTGCCACAAGTGAATAGAGCGCTTACCTATGACGATATAAATCTTGTCGGTAAAAGGTTTAAACTCAAGAAAGAAATCACGTGAAAAAGAAGTATATCCAAGTGGAGTCAAATCCTTGATCATTTGGGTATTTTCGGGGGTTCCATCACTGGTCCATAACCTCACATAGTGCTGACGATAAGAACTCTTGTATTCACCAAAGTATAGTTTGTTGTTAAATATGAAAGGGTTGGTAACCTGACTTGAAAAACGGTGAATCAATTGGGTTCCTCTTCTTGATCCATCAGTTTTCCACAGACTCGCTTCTCTACTATCCCTGGATATGAAATAAAGGGCGTTGTTATACTCAATAAAATAAAATGAATGGTAATTATTGTTGTTGTTGTTGAACTGACCAATCTGTAAGGTACCCTCACTGGTTCCATCGGTTATAAATAATTCGCCATCAATACCAAAAATAAATTTACCTTGGTACTCCACCAGGTATTTTGGTGGTTCATCCAAATTTAACTTCTTTACTAGATCGAGTTGTGCCTGGGCATTCAGAATGATTAAATTAAAAATCAGCCCAAATAAAATGGTTTTAGTCAAAGGCAATACAAGCTGTCTCATTTTTTTATTTCAGTTAAGTATTGTATTCAATCACTATTATTTTTTCAAAATACCCCGGCTCAATATCTCGGTTCCCACCTGAATCTTGAGGATGTATTTACCTGATGACAAGCCCTCTAGATTTAAACTGGCCAAGCCGTTTTGCAAAACCAGCGCCTGTTGCATTACTTGTTGCCCTCTAGTATCAAACACGGTGACTTGTAATTCACTCGCTGCGGTGCCTTCCAATTGCAAGCGTAGGATGCCCGCTACTGGATTGGGATAAAGGGTGAGTTTGCCCTGAGAAAGGGTTTGAGGTAAGCCGGTAATCGTTACTACAAAGTCTTCGGCACTGGTCATCGTATTTCCAGCCACCGTGACACTTACTTTGCCAGTAGTCACCCGACTCGGTGCCAATACCACCAATTGATCGGTACTGGCACTGGAAACTGGGGCGGTGATCCCATTGAACTTCACAATATTTTCATTGGCTACTGGACTAAATGAAAAATTCACCGCATTGATCACTACCAGATCCCCCGCAATTCCAGATGAAGGGGAAAATGAAATACTGGCGGGTGCTGTTCCTACGGTAAAGTCTTCAGCACTGGTCATTGTGGTCCCATTCACAGTTACACTTACCTTTCCTTGGGTCGCTTGTTCGGGTACAATTACTTTCAATTGACGGGTACTGGCACTCGATACCGTTGCCACGATTCCATTGAACTTCACAATGTTTGAGTTGGTTACTGGGTTAAATGAAAAATTCACCGCATTGATCGTCACGATGTCGCCAGCAACTCCAAATGAGGGAGACAATGAGATCCCAGGGGTTGGAGGGGCACTTCCTATGATAAAGTCATTGGTACTTGTCGTGCTTTGGCCATTGGTGGTAATGTCTACCGTAAATCTTCCTGTAGAGGCATTGGCGGGGATTTTTACCTTGATAGAATCGCCATAAGCCCTGGTAATTTCTACCGCTACCCCATTTAGTTTGACTACGTTAAAATCGTGGGATTCATACCAAGATTGGAATAAATGCCGAAATAGAACAAAGCCACTACCATAAATTGTCACTCTATCACCTGGTTCGCCATGGGTGGGATTGAAACCAGTAATTTTTGGTTGAATGATAAAACTTCCATCCGAAACCGTTAAAACATTAAAAACCCGTAGTCTAATTCGGGTAATCCCATGCACAGGCGGAACAAGAGCTTTGATTTCAGTAGCAGTAGCAGATACCACCGAAGCAGTTTTGGTAATTTGTGGCCCATCGCTCGTTACTTCAAACTGTACCTGAATATGTTGAGTATCTGATGTAAAATTGAGTCCTTGAATGATGATGGTATCTCCAACACACCCTTGTGAAGGGCTAAAACGCTGGATAACAGGGATAGGTTTGGCCTCTAAGCGATACAAATTGACTCCCTTCGTATCCAAAAGGTTCAAAAACAAGTAGGCTTGCCCTTGTAGGGCAAATAACTTGGTATTATTGTAGGGCAATACTTGGACAGTACCCGCCAAGGAACCATTGGTACGCCATACACCTCCAAACTCTTTTACTCCGTAGAGCACATCATTTACCGGAATAAAATCCTCTATGGGGTCATCACTTGTTTCTATAACCAAGGTATCTATTGTGCCACTATTTTCATTTCTCTTTTCAAGCACTGCATATTCCTTGTCATTTGACTTGTGTACATAAGAGAAGTAATGATCGCCTTTCCACTCCAATACTTGCTCAAACTTTAACCCTACGTCAAAATCAGGGCTGGGTAGTATCGTATCATTCACTGAATCATAATAATGGTACTGGCCTTTTGAGCCTGTGGTAAGAAAATGGGCTTGATTCTTCCAGGTAAACTCAGTAACATAGTTTAGGTTGGTTCTGCCTATTTTTTTTGTATTTCCGGTAACCACATCCAACTTAAGATTGTAATATTTATCTCCTTCCAGAAGGTTGAAAATCAGGTAATTGTTGGAAGCGAAGAACCTAAATTCAACCATACCAAGGTCTCGCTTAAACAAGCTGGTACCCAAAGCGGTACCATCGCTCCTCCAAAGTTCCTCTGAATCGTTGGTAGTTCTAAAAAGGAAATACATTTTATTCCCCAAAACAGCCGGATACATAAACTGATAGCTATCTACTGGTAAATATGCATTGACTAAGTTGATATCGGACACCACTTCTACCTTGTTCTGTGCAATGTTTAATCGTTTGAGTTGCATCAATCCAGTGGCAGGCTGGGTATATTCCACAAAAAATAATTGATCGTTACATTTCAATAGATAGCTCACTTTTCCAGCGAATTTGTACACTTGCCGGGTACCTGCCCGGGTTCCATCGGTCACCCATAACCCCAATTCATTGCCGCTCCTTCCTCGAAAATACAATTTATTGCCTAGTTCAACGAAGCTATTATTGATAGCATATATATTGGCCAATTGTATGGTTCCAGCATCAGTGCCATCCGTCACCCAGAATGCATCATTATAATCTCCTCGATAATTTTTGCTAAACGAAAAGAATGTTTTATTGCCCCAAGTTTTAATGGATTTAGGAGTACGTGCCCAACCACCTTCCTTCAAGATAGACAATTGAGCATTGGCTACTAAAGTAAGCATATTGAAGGTGATAAATAATAAAATGACCTTGAGTAATATAAACTTTGTTTCTTTCATTTGATTGTTTCATTTATGTTTATACAATCACTATTATCTTTTCAAAATATCCCGGCTCAATATCTCGGTTCCCACCTGAATCTTGAGGATGTATTTACCTGATGGTAAACTCTCTAGATTCAAACTGGCCAAGCCGTTTTGTAAAACCAGCACCTGTTGCATTACTTGTTGCCCTCTAGTATCAAACACAGTGGCTTGTAATTCACTCGCTGCGGTGCCTTCCAATTGCAAGCGTAGGATGCCCGCTACTGGATTGGGATAAAGGGTGAGTTTGCCCTGAGAAAGGGTTTGAGACAAGCCAGTAATCGTTACTACAAAGTCTTCCGCACTCTCTACCGTGGTTCCATTCACCTCCACACTTACCTTACCGGTAGTCGCCTGAATAGGTACCAATACCGTTAATTGAGTAGCAGTGGCACTGGTGACAGGCGCCAGAACCCCATTAAATTTCACTACATTTTCGGTCACAGTGGTACTGAATGAGAAGTTGGTTCCCAAAATGACCACAATATCACCTGGTGCCCCAGATGCCGGAGAAAAAGTAATGTTGGCAGGAGCATTATTTGCTATCGTAAAGTTTGTCGTACTCTCTACAGTAGTCCCATTTACCTCCACACTTACCTTACCAGTTATAGCTCCAGCAGGTACCAATACATTAAGTTGATCAGCAGTTGCGCTGGTGACAGGCGCCAGAACCCCATTAAATTTCACTACATTTTCGGTCACGGTAGTACTGAATGAGAAGTTGGTTCCCGAAATAACCACAATATCACCTGGTGCCCCAGATGCCGGAGAAAAAGCAATACTCGGAGATACCGTGAATGTCTCATTACTCACGACTTCATACCCTCGATAATAATCAGGGCCTATTTGAACCGTAATTTTTCCATTAGATGCCCCAACAGGTACCTTCACTTTCAACTCGGTCTCGCTTGCACTGATGACCTCCGCTTTTACACCATTGAAAAGTACCACATTGTTCGCAAGGTCATTGGGCAAAAAGTTACTGCCAGTAATCGTTACTTCTTGACCTACTTTACCTTGTAGTGGGGTGATGTTGGTAATTTGAGGATCCCCCGTAATGACCGTAAATGGCTTGGTAGTGGTTACCTGATTACCTGCTACGGCTACCGTTACAAGACCGGTTGTAGCACCAGTTGGTACTTTTAGTTCTATTTCTGGATGACTCACAAAATCAACGACTGCTTGTTGACCGTTGAAATGTACAATGTTGATTTTATCGGGCGGAAAATACACAAAGCCACCTGTACCTGACCAAGTATAGCTTCGATAGGGAGAAAATGCGGACCCTTTGATTTTTACCTCAGCCCCAATTGGCCCAAAGTTGGGTTCAACCGAAAAGACTTGTGGGAGTACAGTAAAAACTTCGGGGCTCTCTGCTTTCCCACCTTCCATTTCAAGAGTAATTTTACCACTATAGGTATTTGGAACAATGATTTTTATTTCGTTCTCGGTCATCGAGGTGGGGCGTACCCTTGTGGTGCCCACCTTCAAGTTCACTTTATCTGGGTCAGTGGCAAGGTTGACCCCTTTGATCGTCACGACATCTCCTTGATACCCTTGATTGGGTACCACTTCGGTAATGGCAGGAGGAGTTGGCAAATTGATTTGATATAGTTCTTGTCCTACTCCATTGGTTTCGGCCCTTACTGCATACAAGCGATCATTTAATACCACCATTTCAAATGATGACAACGCATCGGTCATTTTTACGGTTCCCTCTACAGTTCCATTGGTACGCCAAATGTCTTTGTCACTATTGGTCACAAAGCACAATTCATTTTTTACAATGATGAAGTTTTTAGGTGCTAGTCCATGATGATTAAACACTGCCAAGGTATCTCTTTGGCTTCCAGTGGCCTTGATGAGGTAGCTATTGCTTCCAATATATGATTGCTTCTCACCTGTGTAATACAATGAGCCATTCAAATCCAGCACATCACTCACAATACGACTTGGAAAAGTAGCTACCTGGATAGTATGACTGGTGGTATTAAACTCGAAAGCCCGCTCTCCATAGACAAAATGAGGCAAACCATTCCAACGATAGAATTTACTAAAACGAAAATATTTTGCCGCACTGTTGCCAACCAGTCTGTAAATATTCACTGGATTACCAAGAGTATTGATCCAATAAAAAGATATGGAACCAGTGGAAGGAGAAGTGAAATATAGGTTGTTGTCGAGCAGAGTAAACTCTCTTACTCTCTGATTGGATAATACCGAAGTACCTACCGTGGTACCATCGCTTTGCCACAATTGATTGGTGCCATTTACGCCAAAATAAATCTTTCCATTATAGGCTACGATGTCGGAAGGGGTATTGTTTTCTGTGGAAGGGGTATCTATTTTTTTTACTAATTGAGTGCCTGCCGCGGTGCCATCGGTACTCCACAATTCTACCTTGTAGCTTTGGTCTTCTACCAAAAAATATACTTTATTATTGTAAGCAATCATCTTGGTAGGCTTGGTACCTCCTGTACCAGGTATGATGTCTTTCACCAATTGGGTGCCTGCCGTGGTACCATCGGTACTCCATAGCTCGTAACCGTGGGTGCTTTCAAAGGCAAAAAAATAGACCCGATTGTTCAAACCAAAAAAACCAATGGGGTCACTATTAGAGGCTCCAGGTCGTATATCTTTGATCAATTGGGTGCCCGCTTCGGTGCCATCGGTCGCCCAGACTTCTCGCCCGTGTACTGGGTCATAGGCCGAAAAATAAATTTTGTCTCCAAAAACATACATGCCCTTGGGACCACTACTGCTTGTACCTGGGTTGATATCTTTGACTAAAGTAACTTGTGCTTTTAGGTTCAAAACACCTAAAGTAAATACAAGTAAAATGGATAGTATAAAATGCGAAAAAGTTTGAACCTGAGTCATGTTTGGTAATGTTAGTGGTAAAGATTTTACGCTTGAAATCGTACTCATTCCTTATA
Organism: uncultured Cytophagaceae bacterium; assembly: GCA_937899305.1. Lineage (GTDB taxonomy): Bacteria > Bacteroidota > Bacteroidia > Cytophagales > Microscillaceae > Microscilla. Next base: position 18,686 of record CALDJV010000485.1, on the reverse strand, counting down.
AAAATACAACAATTGTTACGCTTTTACTTATCGAGTAACGTTTTTAACCATTCAGCAAAACTTGCCTTTGTCTTTTATCAATGATTACTCCTTTATTCATTATCAAAGCAGGAGATTAGTAACTGCTTTTTTATAGAAGTATTCACAAATACATATACCACATTTTGATACTTCATGTGGACGTTCTTTTTATTTTTTTTTTTAGATTATTGGAAGTTATTATAACAGTAACCTTGGAAATCTAATTTTTAAGACCACAACACCATCATCCTAAACAAGTTCGGATATATATCATATAACCATGTTAAAACTTCCTGAAGAATTTAAGCCTTTGAGAGCACATTTTGAAGCTTCTGGGCTAGATTACGCTAAAATCATTACTCAGCCCAGCGAAGTACTCACTCTTACCCAAAGCAAATTGGGAGGTAATCCTTCTCTACCATCCGGTTTCGAATACCCCTTCTCCTCTTGTTAATTTTTATTCAAAAAAATAATTTAAATCCCTCTTACTTCTTCAGTTTGTAGTGTAATTTTTTTTAAAGACTTTTGAATCCACTACATCACCATTACCTTACTTACTATTATGAAAATATATTTTTCGGTGAAACGATTGGGGAAGAAACGCCCTTTTATAGATCGTAAAACCATTGAAATTGAGGGCAACTATCATGAGGCATACGCCCTGCAAACCATCCTTACCCAAATAGTCACCCAACAAGTGGCTGAATTTAATCAACAGCGGGAAGAAAAATCGCTGTTTACTTTGCTGAAAGAAGATGCGCTTACCGAAGCCAATATCCAGGACGAAGCTTCCACGGGCAAAGTAAAGTTTGGCGCCATTTATAACGCAGAAAAAGCAACGTTGGACAAAGCCATAGACACGGTGCTCCTGGCTTTTGAAGATGGGCTCATTGCAGTCTTTGTAAACAATGACCAAGTAGAAGACCTGGCCCAACTGATTACCATAGATCAAGATACCATTTTTACCTTCGTAAGGCTTACTTTTTTGGCTGGTCGCAGTTGGTAACTGGCAGGAATTGTTGTTGCTTTTTCATTATCAATTATTCAATCATATCACGCTCAACAACCAACTATCCGCTATTCATTTCTAATTCACAACTATTCACACTTAAACAATGGACATTGACAAACTACTCCAAGAAAAAAAGATAAAAAATCACACCATAAAATTGACCAAAGCGATTCAAGAAATCCACCAAGGGACGGTGAAACATCCAACTGTGACCACTAAAAATGCCGAATTGGGGCTAATCATCATGAACTCCATTCCCGAACTTCGCCCGGATTACGACCCTCAAGAACCCGATACAGAAAACTGGTATTTTCCTTTGGACATGAATGTGGGTGACAAGCGTTTTCAAAAGCTCAAAGAATTTGACAATGATGGTGATATATGGCAAAAACACCATCACCTATTGGTTTATATGTTAGGAGATAGCCTTGCTGCTCACATTCAGGAAACCTTGCAGATGGTTCCAAGACTCATGTTTCAAAAGGATTGGGATAGACGCTCATTTCGTCATCCAAACGATGCTGACTTTAACCTTGCTCGCCAAACCAATCTTTTGGCAAGATTGATTATGGACCATCAATATGATTTTACTTTAGAAGAATACATTTTATATGTAAAACATTATTCATATCAATCTCCCTTCGCCCATTTGTGGGCTGCCGCACTCAACCAACAAGACACGGCCATCAGTGAATTGCTCTTTGATATCGTCTACAACCGTCACGAAACGGTGAAGGTAAGCCAAGATACGATCAAGGCCATGCTCCTCAGCGAGCGAGAAGATGCTTGGGAAGCCGTCATCAAGCTATTGCTATCGGCCCAAAGGCAAGAAGGATTGCGACAAACGATTCTTGAGTGCCTCGACGAAACCTCTCTCGGGGCCATGAAAGCCCTCATTGATGTGATCATTGAGCACAAATTGGGGCGATTTTCTTCGGTAGTACGGGCTATAGATGTATGGGCTGGTTTTGGTTGGCAAAGCGAACGGGAAACCACCGTAAAACGCTTTTTGGAGCTGGCCCAAAAATACCTCCACCATCCCGATAAAATTGACCAAGGGGTAGAAAGTAAAGACAATGCGGAGGTGTATATGGCACTTTGGGCTCAAGGTGTATTTGATGTAATGGCGTGTGAACCTTTATTGGAAAAGATCTTTGCTAAAAATCAGATAGAAAAATCGGCTTTGGCGCTTTATTTCATTCATCAAACCAAGATTGACCGTTTCAACAAACAATTTGGCCTCCGCTTCATCCAACATGACCACCTATTGGTGATGGCGGCCGCCCATATGCTACTACAAGATCAGGAAGTTGGAAGTTTTTTTGATATCGACGAAAAAACAAAATTGTTTGACTTTCTGGAAACACGTTTGGAAGCAGTACCCAAGGAAGCCAAGGTGTTCAACGGGAAGGTCTTTTCGTGGCTTTACTTCAGCATTTCCAAAGATGATGTTTTCAGGTTGATGATTGACCTGCTGGATGATAAAAAAATCAGTGACATAGATAAAATTCGCCCCTATTTCAAAGATTTGGCCATCCACCATCGCGAAACCATTACCCGAAAAATCCTCCCTGACTATTATGGGTGGAGTTTTGATGAAGCCAAAGAACGAACCCCGATTACTTCTTATCAACGCGATTTTGCTTTTAGTGTGCTCAAAGATCGGGGTGAATACATCAGAAATGCGGCTATGCGAGCTCTGAAAAATGCCGAAATTGAGGAGGATGAAATGGGCATATTTGAGGAAATGCTCAAGCGCAAGTCGGCCGATATGCGCAAAAGCGTGATTGGCATCATTCTCAAACAAAAAGCAGAAGTGGTCCATGTTTCAGTAAGTAATTTACTGAAAGCCCGAAATCAAGAGCAGCGTTTGGCGGGGCTCGACATGTTGGTCAACCTCAAAAACCTGCCAAGTGAAGGCAACTGGGTGGTTGAACAAGCCACTCAGTTTGCCCAAAACCCTAAAATCACGCCCAAAGAGCAGGTGATTTTGGACACCCTCACCAGCAAACAATCGGCTACCTTGGAATACAATGCTGATAACGGCTATGGGTTGTTTGACCCTCAAAACAAAACTGCGCTGGTAGTTCCTCAATTACCTACTGAAGGGGCGTATGTTACCCATACTCAGGATAACCCTCTGGGATTGAGCCAACCAGCCGAAAAAATTCAGCAAGCATTGCAAGCCCTCAAAAAGCTTTTCCTAAAGCATCAACAACACGAATATACCTACGAAAACTGGGACAACAGCCAAAGTACGGTACTTTTGGGTAATAGCTTTACGATGCTCAAAAGAGAAACCAAAGACATGACCGATGAGGAACAATTTTACAACTATCCACTGGCCAAAGTCTGGAAGCAATGGGCCGAAGATCATCAATTGACTCCTCTGGACATTTATCTTATCAACCTCAATGCTCAAATACAAGAAGAGACCGAAGACCAAGAGGATGAAACAGAGCAAACTAATTTTGACAAGGCTTTCGCTAAAACTACTCAAGCCATAGAGCCGTTCGTTTTTGTAGGCAAAATACCCAAAGTGGGGGAACACTATTGGTACAATCCTCTCAAAGAAATATTACAAACGCTTCCTTTGGTTTTTCCTTTTCACCAGTTGGCAGATTATTTGGCGGGTTTTTGCCAAACTCTATTTTGCCATATTCACCCCGACGAACTCCAATTGCTGCTTGAAGACAAGACGCGCTGGAGTACCAATCACTACACTTGGCGAAATATTGTAAAAATAGCCACCGTTTATGGCGCTTACAATGTGCTGACTTCACAAATGGATGACGCCCAATTCAAAATGTTTTGGCAACTAGAACGCTGGAGAAACGATACCTTGCCCACTGGTTTTCCTGACACCAGCCAATACCTGTCTGATTTGGAAGACTACGCCCGAGCCTATCAGTTGCAACTCATTACCCAAGATGAATTGATGCATCGGGTAATGATGAACGATGCCATTCAGGCCCTTACCCGCAAGCAAGGGCCCCAAGAAAATTATGACATTCGAAAGACCTATCCGTTTTTGAAACCATTGATCGATCCAGTTCGAGACCGTATTATGGAAATAGAGCTTCGTCGAGGCGATTCTTCTACTGCAGTCACCAAACTGGCTCAAAGCCTAGAACAGGTTTTTGGTGCTCAAAACTTCATAGATATTCTGGTTAGTTTGGGGAAAGATAGTTTATACCGAGGATACATTTACAGCTGGGGGCGCCACGAATACAATAAAAAAGAAATCTTGAGTACGTTGCTCAAGAGGTGCCACCCTACCACCGAAGATTCCCAAAAAGCGTTTGATGCTTTGGTGAAAACCCACAAAATTAAAGAGAAACGTTTGGTAGAAGCCGCCACTTATGCCCCCCAATGGTTACCATTGGTAGCCAAAAACCTGGGCTGGAAGGGAATGGAGGCAGCGGCGTGGTGGCTGCACGCCCATACCAATGCCCACCACAACTCTGAAACCGAGGCTGAGATAGGGAAATACTCTAAAGTAGGCATGAACGACTTTAGAGATGGTGCGGTAGACATTGTGTGGTTCAAGGAAATTTACAAAGCCTTGGGCAAAGATCGTTGGAAGTTATTGTACGATTCGGCCAAATATATTTCGGAGGGCAATGGCCACAAACGGGCAATGCTGTATGCCGATGTCATTTTGGGTAACACCAAGATTACCGAGGTAAAAAAACGGGTGACTGAAAAACGCAATCAGGATTATTTGCGGGTGTTTGGACTCGTACCTTTGAGCAAAAAAAACCGTGATACAGACCTGCTCAAACGCTACCAATATTTGCAAAAATTCAAAAAAGAAAGCAAGCAGTTTGGTTCTCAACGACAGGCCAGTGAGGGGCTCGCGGTACGCATTGCAATGGAAAACTTGGCTCGAACGGCTGGTTTTAGCGATCCTATCCGCTTGACTTGGGCCATGGAAACCGAAGAGGCCCAAAATATCCTAAGCAAAGCGGAGGTGCTTACCTTCGACGAGGTCAGCATTCGATTGATGGTCAACGAAAACGGTCAATCAAGCCTGGAGATCAAACGAGATGATAAAATTTTGAAGGCAATACCCGCCAAATTGAAAAAAGAAAAATCTATTGTGGCCCTCAAAAGCTTCAACAAAACCTTGCAAAACCAATACAAGCGTACCCGTAAGAGTCTGGAGGAAGCAATGGTCAACGGGGATGTGTTTTCGCTGAATGAGATTACCATTTTAATGGGTCATCCAGTGGTGGCTCCTATGCTGCAAAAACTGGTGTTAAAATCGGGTGAAGCCTTGGGCTTCTGGCAAGAAGGCGCCTTGGTAAGTCCATCAGGAAACTCAACCGCTCCGAGCGAAGCACTGCAAATCGCCCACTGTACCGACTTATACGCCAGCCAACAATGGAGTAGTTATCAGCAACATTGTTTTGAGCAACAAATGCAGCAGCCTTTCAAGCAAATTTTCCGGGAACTGTACGTGCCTACCGAAGATGAATTGGGTGAAAAAGCTGTTTCGCGTCGTTATGCTGGACACCAGGTACAACCCCAAAAAACGGTGGCTTTGCTCAAAACCCGAGGATGGACGGTGAATTATGAAGAAGGCCTGCAGAAAACCTACCACCAAGAGGGGTTCATTGCCCGTATGTTTGCCATGGCCGATTGGTTTACTCCGGCCGACGTAGAAAGCCCTACCTTGGAAACGATTGAGTTTACCAGTCGCAAAACCGGGAAAAATGTTCCATTTGACCAACTCGATCCACGTATCTTCTCGGAAGTCATGCGGGACATCGATTTGGTGGTAAGTGTAGCCCACGTAGGCGATGTAGACCCCGAGGCCAGTCAATCTACCATTGAGCTAAGAAACGCCATTGTGCGAGAAACTACTCGTTTGTTCAAACTAGGAAATGTCACCCTTAAGGGCAAGCATGCCCTTATCAAAGGCGATAAAAATGAATATTCGGTACATTTGGGTAGTGCCATTGCCCATAAAATGCCGGGAGTAGCCTTGTCCATTTTACCGGTACATTCCCAGCATCGAGGTCGGATGTTTTTACCTTTTTTGGATGAAGACCCCAAAACGGCTGAAATCATGTCTAAGATTTTGCTATTGGCCAAGGAAAAGGAAATTCAAGACCCTACTATTTTGAAACAGATCATGGAGTGATATTGTTCTATTGTTCCGCTTCGCTTATTGCTGCATTGTTAAATGGTTGCGCAAGGCGACGAAAAACGATGGATTACAAAACTTTTCGTTTTTCGCTTTTAATTTTTCACTCCATTTCGTTGCCAGTGATTTGGTAAAAAAATAACCCCTGACTAGATTGAATCTAGCCAGGGGTTTGGTTATTTGGTAAAACCAGAATAGCATCAACTTACTTGAAAAGGATTTTTTTGCTTACTATTTGGTCACCTTGTACATAACGCACAATGTAGATCCCAGGCTTTTGTTGGCCCATCGAAAACAATGCTTCACTATTGGTCATTGGCTGGCTTCCAATCATTCCTCCACGATCGTTGTACAGGTATACTTGAGCGCCCTGAGTAGTAGCTTGGTTTTGCAGCGCTACCTTGATTGTGTGCTGTTGGGTATTTCCCGTAATGGTCAAATTACGCTCGATGATTTGCTGTACCGTTGCGGCATTGGCCAGGGTGGCTTTGAATTTTTGCCCCTTTTCTACCTTAAAACCAGTCGTTAAAGTAATGGCTTTGGAAGCCTGATATACAGCAGTTTTATTTTGCTTTGCTTTGAGACGAAATGTAGTACCAGTATGGAGCTCATTACTTATTAGATCTTGGGCCATTCCAGCTGTACTGAGCAATCCTAAACCAAAAATGCTGAACATGATGATTTGCTTTTTCATAATTTCTTGATGTTTTTTAGTCAGCACAATCATTACTTTTCGGATTGTTTTTCAATCATTTTCTCCAATTTCTCAAGTCTCTGCAACAAAGCTTGATTGGCTTTACTCAATGATTTGATTTGCTTGTTTTGCTGAATGGTATGCAAGGTCAATTCTTCAATTTTGCGTAGTAAAGTTGCATCCATTTCTACTACGTTGATGCCTTTTTCGTTTACCTCTTTAGCCGAAGGCACATTGGGTAAGTGCTTGTTTTGCTGGATAAATGCTTCTACTTCGCTCAAAGGGCTGAGTTTATAATCGTTAGCAAATACATAGTCAGGCCAGTTGGTTTCGGCATCGATTTGTACTGCTTCGGTACGGATACCATCGGCTACATATAACCCATAACCAGAACCATTGTAGTTGTCGGTGCCAATGGCCATTGTTCCGTTGATTTTCAAGATTTTATTGTCAAACTCTCCATAAATCAAGGGGTTACTGCGAGAATTGGCAATGTACAATTTATTAGATCCAGTTTCGTAAAAACCAGCATCCACGCCAATACAAATGTTATTAGAACCAGTTTGGTTGCTATAACCAGCACTTTGTCCCAAGTACATGTTGCTACTTCCCGTGGTATTCTTGAGTCCAGTATTACGACCTATAAACACGTTAGCATTTCCTGAAATATTGAGAACTCCCGCTTCTTTTCCTACAAATAAGTTGTTAGAACCAGTAGTTGTTCGGTTGCCCGCACCATAACCTAACATGGTATTGTAATCTCCGGTAGTGATTTTCTTGCCCGCAAAAGATCCCTGGGTAGTATTACCCGTTTGGGCTTGAGCAAATACAAAAGTGATGAGAGCGAAAGTTGAAGTCAAAAATAATTGTTTCATTTTCAGTGGTTGTTTAGTATTAGGGTTTTAAAAAGAGTGAATAATTTGAACAAGCTTGTTTATTCATAGAAAGGAACGCAAGTAAGGTTTGTACCCATTTTTTATTTTTTTTCTCGCAACAACCCCATAAAGCACTGATTATCAATACAATATTTTCCTTAAACAGAACATAATAATTTGAAGCTTGTAAGTTCTATGGAACTTTCAACTGTTGATTTTACTATTTTTAGAACCTTGGAATTTGAGCATATGTAGGCGCGTAATTGAGTAGAAAAATAGAAGGGGTATTGCAATGATGGTAATTTTGACAATAAAAAAAGCCAAACCCCTCAACAAGGATTTGGCCTTCAAAACATAAGGGAGGATGTGTGTTACTTCACCACAAAATCTACCTCCGACACCGAGTTGCCGTTGGTAAACTTGATGAGGTACTTCCCTTTTTTCACATAGGTCCCTTTATCAGTCTTGAGATCCCAGGCCTGGTTGTGAAAACCAAGGGCAGACTGGCCAGTCATCTTACGGATTACTGAACCACTCTTTTTATCTTTGACTTCGATTTTTACCCGGCCGACTTTACCTACATAATACATCAGGTTTGCTTTGGGCTCATTGGCTTTGCGGTATTTTACCCGCTGTTTGCCCCAACCTGAAGAATACCGCACCGAGCGGGATTTCATGGCCACAATGCGGGCCTCACCTTTTCCTTTGATGGCTTGTAAAGGCTTTACATCCATTACATACACACTGCGTCCATGGGTAGCCAATACCAACTCGTTGTCACGAGGATGCACAATCAAGTCGTAAGTAGCTACATTGGGATAGTCATTGACTACCAAGTGCCAGTTTTGGCCTCCGTTCAAGCTCACGTAAGCTCCTTGGTCGGTTCCCGCGTATAATACCTCTGGGTTTACTGGGTCCTGAATCAATCGATTTACCGCTTCGTCGGGCAAGTCACCGTTGATCTTGGTCCAGCTTTTACCATAATTGGTACTCTTGTACATATACGCTTTGAAATTATCGTTGCGGTAACCATTCAAAGCCAAAAACACAGTAGCGTCGTCGTGGGATGAAGGAAAAAGACTACTTACCCACAAGTCGTTGGGCAAACCACTGTTGATGAGTTCCCAACTTCCGCCCCCATTGCGGGTTACTTGTACGTTGCCATCGTCGGTACCTACATACATCGTATTGAAGCTTTTGGGCGATTGCTCAATGCAGGTAATTGTGGAAAATGGCACATTTTTACTGGATTTACTTTTGGTCAAATCGCCGCTAATGGCTTCCCAGTTACGCCCTTGGTCCAGGCTTTTGTATACCTTTTGGGCACCCATGTACAAAATATCAGGATTGTACTTGCTCATCACCAACGGGGTGCGCCAGTTGAAACGCAAAGGTGGCTCGCCAATATTATGGGTTGGGGTAATTCGACTTCCCCAAGGATTATTAGCCTGAAGATCAATGCGGGCATAATTACCAAACTGTAAACCAGCATACACTAAATTGATGTCTCGAGGATCGGCTGCGACAAACATCCCATCTCCTCCGTATAGCCTTTGCCAATGTTGAGGATCACGCGAAGAACGAGGGCGCGAGGTACCTCGATATACGCCATTGTCTTGCAATCCACCATACACATTATAAGGTTTGGCCATGTCTACATTTACCGTATAAAATTGCCCTACAGGTACATTATTCAAATGACGGAAAGTAGCGCCTGCATCAAAACTATCGTATAATCCGCCATCGTTACCCAACAAAATCCGATCAGAGTCTTTGGGATCTATCCACATGGCCTGATGGTCACTATGGGCATTACGCGCAATCTGGATCCAGGTTTTTCCACCATCGGTAGACTTCAAACAAGGTACTCCAAAAGTATACACCACTTCTGAGTTGTTAGGGTCTACCCTGATTTGGCCAAAGTAATAACCATAGGTATTGAACACCTGTCCCATTTTATAGGCATTCACTTTTTTCCAGCTTTTTCCCGTATCATTAGAACGATACACCTCTATGCCTTTGATTGAGGTATTGAACAAGGCATCGTTGGCATTGTTGAAGTATTCGGCCAAGGCTTTGGGCAAGTACTTACCGCTTTTCACTTCCGCCTTTACCATTTTGGCGTTGTATCTACGTGGGTAACGTTTGCTCCGTAAAAACTTGTTCAAATCCTTGTTGTTGATTTTTTGAAAGTCAGTTGCCGACATCGTACGCAAAGCGGCAAAAGTGATTTTAGGTTGAGGCCCTTTGCGTTTGGTTTTTACCTCTTCCTGATTGTCTACCACCAAGTACATCACATTGGGCTTGGTCAGGCATACATCCAAACCAATCCGGCCCAGGTACTCAGGTTTGGGCAAACCCTTGGTTACTTTCTTCCAGGTATCTCCACCATCGTCTGACCTGAACACCCCCGATCCAGGGCCATTTTCTTTGAAGTTCCAGGCTCTACGCGCTTTTTCCCAAGAAGCCGCAAACAGCACATTGGGGTTTTTGGGATGGATGGTGAGGTCAATGATCCCACTTTCGTCATTTACAAACAAGGTTTTCTTCCAGGTTTTACCTCCATCGGTTGTTTTGTATACGCCTCGATCTTTGTTTTTGCTATACAAAGCCCCTAGTGCCGCTACCCATACAATGTTGGGGTTGGTAGGGTGTACCACAATTCGGCCAATGTGCTGGGTATTTTCCAGTCCCATATGCTGCCAGGTTTTACCTCCATCGGTAGACTTATACACGCCAAAACCTGAATAACTGGAACGACTACTGTTGTTTTCTCCTGTACCTACCCAAATAATGTTTTCGTTGGAAGGAGCCAAAGCAATGTCTCCTACGCTCAACCGAGCCTGGTGGTCAAAAATAGGCTCAAAGCTTACCCCGTTGTTGGTGGTTTTGAACACGCCACCTGAAGCATAAGCTACGTAATACAACTTGGAGTTTTTGGTGCTTCCCTGAATGTCTATTACCCGCCCCCCCATTACTTTAGGTCCAATGTTGCGAATGGGATATGCTTTCAGGTAAGAGGTTTTACGCATCTCTTGTTTGCGTTTTACTGAAGCCTTCAGAAGTTCGCTACTTGGAAACTCCTGCCCCAGCGCAACTTCCCACCAACTCATAAGCAACAACAAGGCAAGCATTGTGGCAGGTAGTATTTTGTTTATCAAGGGTTTAGTGTAGTTTTTCCACATAAATTTTAGTATTTATTAAAGACAATTTATTCTTAAAAAAAGCAAACTAAAATAGAGTGAAATTTGCAAATTGCAAAAACAGGTAAACGCTTTAACAACTCATTGGGATTTTGTTTTCAGGAATATTTCAACCCCAATATGATGCGACTCTATATTTGGTCAGATATCATACTACTAGACATTTTTCGTTTGTGGAGACACAAACGAAGGCGGCCGCGCCGTGGGTAGTGTCTCCACTGCCCACTTTAGCCAAAATGTCTAGTAGTGTGGTCAGATATATGAAATATTGATCCAATCATTCCTCTATTTTTCAAATTCAACTTGCTTTGTTTAAATGATCCAAATCTAAATAGTTATCTAACTTACTTTATCTGGCAAAATCCTGTAAAAAAACACCCATCCCCGAGTACAACTGTGTACACCTTGGCTTCTCTTTACTAAAGCTTGTTCAAAACGCACTCATTTGCAGCAAGTAAATGGTTCATCATACGCTTCTTTTAAGGGAATGGAAGCAATTGATAATCACTATTTAAACCCTATTGTACGCATACATTTAACATAAAACATTGAGATTCTATGCAATCACCAGTTCAAAAAGGAGCGGATCAAGACAATAACCAGTTCGCTCAAACATCACAAACAGTCCAACAAAAGGCCAACCCTGGCGCCAAGTCCACTAAACAAAGTGCCAAGGGAAGCATCCAAGCAAAACAACGTCCTATTCAAGCCAAACAAAAGTCAGTTCAGGCCAAGCAACGCCCTATTCAAGCCAAACAACAGATTGTACAACGGAATACCGAAAGTACAGGCCCAGGTGGAGGTAACATCAATGAAGCTCAAGTAAAAGCCAACGTAAGTGCCCTGATGGGGACTGATGTAAGCAATGCCCAAGTAAATTACAACTCCAGCAAGCCCGCTCAACTCCAGGCCGAAGCCACCGCTCAAGGAAATCAAGTAGACTTGGCCCCGGGCAAAGAACAGCACTTGGGGCACGAACTCACTCACGTAGCCCAACAAAAGCAAGGGCGGGTAAAACCTACCATTCAAGCCAACAATGGCGTAGGCATCAACGATGATCCTAAGCTAGAAAAAGAAGCCGACGACATTGGGGCTCAAGCCCAAAGTAGTAGCATGAAGGCACCCGTACAACAAAAGGCAAATTCCTCGGGGCAAACCCTCAACAATGCCAACCAACCCGCTCAATTGTTTCCTCAAAAAGGGATCGTGAGTGTGTCTGCGGCTCGAGTACAGGCCGGAAGGGCTCGAGCCAAAGTGCATAAATCGAATATCAAGGATGTAGACGGTCGTGGTACTCGTCATTTTGGGCAACGGGCAACCGAAGTGACAGTAGGTAAAACCAAAGCTACCCTCAACAATAACACCGAAATCAAGATTGACTATGATATGATGGATACTACTGGTAACTATGTATGGGTACAATACGCCAGTGGTGGTAATCAAAAAATAGGCTATGTCAATAAAAACCACGTTACCATTACCGATCCCGAACTCTACAAACACAAGGATGCCTTTGATGCCCAAGATCCCGACAAACAACTCATTGCCGAGTACCAGGATTTTGATCATGATACTCCATTATTTCCAATAGCCCCCGATGTGACCCACGTACGACAAGGGCAGTTAGGTGATTGTTACTTTGTAACCGCAGTAAGTAGTTTGGTACAACGCGATGCCAGTAAAATTACTGAAATGATGGATGACAAGGGCGCATATGTAGAGGTTAAATTTTACAACAACGAAGGTAAAAGGTCTACGGTAAGGGTAAGCAAATCGGTGGTAAAATACGGCAATGGTACTCACGCCATTGTGGGTACCGATGCATACACCCGTGGTTCGCTTTGGATCCAAGTATTAGAAAAAGCCTACGCTACTTTCAGGGGCTTGTCTTACACCGATATCCAAGATGGAGTAGTAGGAGAAGTATGGAAACATTTAGTGAATGTGGACTTTACCCACGATAAAAATGAAGTAAACCAAATAAGTCATTACGGTGGTTTACAAGAATTATTTAACCATAGAAACAACCAAGAGCTATTGCAAAAAGTATTTGGCAGTGATATGGATGCCTGGAAAAGTTACGCAGACTTCTCCAAGAACCAGAGCATGGGCCGTATAACAGACTATGGAGGGTTTGTCAGGTTTTTTGCCAACGACACGCTTGATGATCGGATTGCGGCCAAAGCGTTGACTTACTTATCTGAACACTACAGCTACATTGGGGAGGGTAAATACACCGACGACGAAATACAAGTCTTTAACAAAATAGATTTAGCCACCCAAAATGGGGAAATGGTAGCTGCGGGTACTCCTGAAATGTGGTATCAATATGGTGAATGGATACATGACAAAAATGAAGGAGCCGTGGGGCATCACTATTATTCGGTATTTAGTGCCCATCATGATGAAGCCACAGGGCGAAGATACTTTACAGTACGTAACCCTTGGGGCGTAGGGGGAATCGAGTACCAACAAGACAATGTAGATGGCCTGGAGAAAGATCGTTATGTACCAAGCAATGATTTGGACATGGATGCGGCCAACAATGGGGTATTTGAAATGGATTTGGCTCACTTCCTACGTACCATGGATGTCATCATGTATTCTTCGGGGATGGATCATTTATAAAACTTGCTTCTTGTACAAGTATTACCCCATTCTTGGGCCGGACTTTCTTATAAAAGATAGGTAGCACCTGCAATGCCATCAGAAAGTCCGGTTTTTGTCTTTCATTTACAAGATAGGTAGTCTAACACTGATTCAAATTTCGAAACTTCTACTTCAAGGTACTACCCCACTCTCATTTTTATCATCTGCTGATTTGGCCAAATAAAACGATAAAGATCAAAAAAATCATTGGTAACAGAAGTTACGTAGTTATTCTAACATACGCTATTTTGATGGTTAAATTTACCTAACTTCAGTTAGTAATTGACCACATTCAAAGCCCCTTTCCCCACTTATAAATCGAAACCAGTGTTTCGTGACTGGATTGAACCCATTGGTAAATCGTCTGAATGAGATTTGCGCAACTTCGGTTAAGTTTGGTAAAAATCACAAAGCAGTGGGTGCCATTCCGATAGATATGCCTTTGTACATGGGCTTTGAAAATTTCCTATCTCATGATTCATCGTATACCGTATTGCCCCTCTCCTACTTGTGTTTATCTTAACCAACAACTAAACATATAAGTCATGAAAACAAGCGCAATCACCTCTTTTTTGGGGAGACCACTCTTGATGCTATTATGGGTGCTACTCCCTGGGGTAGTATTTGGACAATTTCCCACCCAATCCATCATTGGAGGCACTCAAGTCGACATTACCCAGGCTCCTTATCAAGTATCTATCGAAAATCCCGTTGATGGGAACCATTTCTGTGGAGGAACCATTTTATCGGATCGTTGGATTTTGACTGCGGCTCATTGCGTACCCAGTGCTACCAATGTCATCATTCACGCCGGCAGTACCGACCAAACCAACAACAGTATTGGCCAACGTATTATCTCCAGCAACATCATCATCCATCCTAATTATGATCCTGACATCAAAGCGCATGACATTGCATTGATTGAACTATCTCAACCATTGGTGTTCAACCACCAGGTAAGCCCCATTGAGTATGCCAACTATTGCAATACTACAGTAAGTGATATCAGTAATTTGGGAGCACACCCTGGTGCCCCACCTAGCCCTGCTCCCGTCGCATTTTTAACTGGTTGGGGGCTCACTTGCAACCATTGCCCTCCTGCTACCCATTTACAGGGGGTAAATATTACCTGGATTCCAGCCTCCCAAGCTATGAACCTCAATTTGGCTTATAGCAGTTCTTATGATACGCCCATTACCCCTTTCAATCTCGCTTTTTATGAATTAGGGAAAGCAGCCAGTAGCGGGGATAGTGGAGGTCCTGCGGTCATCAACAAAAATGGAAATTTGATCAATATAGGAGTCAGTAGCTGGGGAGAACGCCCTAAAGATATGCTACCTACGATTTATACCAATGTACGTGCCCACCAAACTTGGATCGCCCAACAAATGGGGTATAACATTCACAGTACGGGTACCGATTTATACACTAAAGACAAGCCTTGGGATATGGGCTTTGAGCCAGGTAACGTCGGGCAAGCCCTGTGGGAAAGCGAAAGCATTTGGATAAGAAACCAACAAGATGGCATAGAAGAACACCAAAACCCCGAATATTATACTCAAGGAAACACCAACTATGTGTATGTAAAAATCAGAAATCGTGGATGTACTGCCTCGCAAGGCACTGAAATACTCAATTTATATTGGGCCAAAGCATCTACTGCGCTTGCCTGGCCCAACCATTGGAATGGAAGCCTCGCCGTAGCAGGTAATTCTTTGGGAGATTTTGTGGGCCAAATTACCTTGCCTGTCATCCAACCTGGCGAAGCACACGTTGCCGTCATCCCCTGGAACCCTCCCAATCCAGCCAATTTTGTAGGGCTCGCTACGGGTAATCCGGTCTTTTGGGCCGACGAACCCCATCACTTTTGTCTACTCACCCGTATTGTGGGTACCAATGACCCCATGGCTACGGCCGAAACCAGTAACTTGTGGCAAAACGTAAACAATAACAACAACATTTCTTGGAAAAATGTGACCGTAGTCGACCTCAACCCCGCAGATTTTGAGGAAAACATGGAACCCAAAGGCCCCATCAAAGGTGCTTCGGTGCTGGTAGGAGATGCCTCAGGCAAAGGAGGTACTTACGATTTGGTGTTCCAAAATGCCAGTGATTACCAAGGCAATCCGCTCAGCGAAGAAGCCCAAGTGATTGTGACTCTAGACGATAAATTATGGGATAAATGGAAAGAGAGCGGTTTTCTTAATACCAATCTCCAAGTCTTAAACGAGGAAAAAAAACAAGTAAAAGTACTGAAAGCACCTGCTGCTCTAAGGAAATTACGCTTTGCGGCCAACGAACGTAGGCTGATGCACACCGGGTTTAAATTTATGGCAGACAAAATATCAGGCAAACGTCAATTTGCTTTTCAGGTGCTTCAAAAAAACTCGGCCGACCAACGGGTAATTGGAGGTGAAAAATTTACGGTGAGGTTACCCATCCCTCAAATCAAGGTTCGGGTAAGTCAACCAAATACTTTTGAAGAGCGCCTGGTAGCCGAGGTAACCAAGGGCAGTGGACACTACCAATACCAATGGACTAACGCCGATCACTCATTGGAAAGTAACCAAGCCAGCATTGCTCCTTGCAACGACCAAGTGTATACTCTGAAAGTCTTGGACCTATCTACCAACCTCAGCTCAAGTACCCAATTCCGTTTCAAGGCTACCAATACTTGTAAGGCCCAAAAATCTTACCGCAAACGATCTCGAATATCCAATACCGATTTGTCTCAATTCAAGGTTTTCCCAAATCCTGCTCGGGATTTTCTTGATGTACAGGTAAACCTCAACGATGAAATTGTAACAATTAAAATATTGGGAACTCAAGGTCAATTGATACAAACCATCACGGGTAACCAACAAGCACGTCAAAGACTCTCATTGAGTGGATTGGCCAAAGGGCTCTATTTATTGGAAGTAACCACGAATAAGCATTCATTGCGTCAGACATTCATCATCAAATAATATCCATCAAGAAACGCACTGAATGTTATTTTAAATGAATCTACCCGATAAGTTTTCAAAATTTATCGGGTACACTAGGCTCCAAAAACCTTTTCATTAACAAAAATTGTGGTGATCGGCTGATGAGCCCTTTCCTGTTACTTAAGTACCAGAGCAGGGGCTCATACTTAAAATACCCCTCCCCTATTTCGTAATGCACTTGGGCGAAAGCCAAATTTTTTACAAAATGCGTTAGAGAAGTTACCAATGGCCGAATACCCCGTTTCGTAGGCAATGGTACTGATGGTTTTATCGGTCGTCAGCATTTCCTGATACGCCCGCTCAAGACGCAAATCAATCAAGCATTGAATCACACTAGTGTCAAATACTTCCCTGAATCCTTTTTTAAGGGCAAATTCATTGAGACCCACCTCTCGGGCAACCCGTTTGATCGATAGCTTGTCGTCCAGGTGATATTGCATAAATTCGCGCGCTTCTTTGATTTTGGCCTTAGAATGAACACCTGGATTCGAGAAAGCATATTGTGCTTGAATTTGCTGTACCATCGCAAATACCAAATCGGTCATTTTGCTCTCCATAAACAATTCATATAATTGCCCGGTATAGCTGCAGTTTTTCATTTGTAAGATAGTCTCGCGTATGGTTTGAGTAAGCGGAATCCCCTTGTCCGACAACGAATAAGGTTGCTGTTGTTCGATGGCTTGAGTCAGTTGGTGGAGCTCCTCGAAATTGGGTAAAAACGAATCCAGAAAGTCCTCAGGAATCAGACGAAAGCCAAAGCTTTCGTAGTCGGTATTTTCTTTGAAATGTAATTGGCAACTATCGTTGGGTACATACTTGAGATAAAAACACTGAGGCAAGGCTACAAATGATTGGCGACGCTCGAATTTGGTAGTTTTGGAAATCCCTTTGAGTTGAAAGTGAAACTGGAGCCAGTCTTTGATGGCCGTCTTCTCCAACAATACCTCTCCGTTTACCTGCAAGGTAGAGTTATATACGGTGAATTCATTGACCTGGCATTGCTTTCTGATGCCACTGAGGCCTTGCACCCTGCCTTTTACCCGATAGAGTTCTTGTACTCGAGTATATTGACGATCCAAACGGTTTGAATTGGAATACCCCTTCCGCTGATTCATAACAAAGCTCCTTTTATAATAAACATTACTACCGATTTGCTAAGTCGTTGTAGCCCAAGGTGAGCAAATTTGATCTCACAAACCAATCAAAATCAATTAAATATATGAAATTATTCTTACTTATGCTCACTTGTTGGGCATTGATGTTCAGCTTCGAGCAATCGCTCCAAGCCCAGGAATTATCCATCAAAAGAGCCACGTCTCCCATCAAGGTGGACGGGGTGATGGAGGAAACCGCTTGGACTCAAGCCACTGTGACCGATCGGTTCCACCAATATTTCCCCAGTGATTCTATCCCAGCCAAAGCCCAAACCGAAGTACGACTTACCTACGACGACAAATACATTTATGTGATTGCCAAAATGCATAATCTGGGGCCTCGCAAATATGTAACTCCCTCACTACGGCGCGATTTCAGAGGAGAAGCCAACGATGTATTTACCATTGTGCTCGACACCTACGCCGACCGCAACAATGCTTTTATGTTCGGAGTAAACCCGTTTGGAGTACAACGCGAAGGCCTCATTGCCAATGGCGGGGCGGTCATTCGTTTCGATACTTTCTCGATCAGTTGGGACAGCAAATGGTACTCGGCCACTAAGATTTACCCTAATTATTGGATTGCTGAAATGGCCATTCCTCTCAACAGCATTCGTTTCAAAGCCGACAACGACCAATGGCTGGTCAATTTTTATCGCTTCGACAGCGAATATGCCGAGCAATCTACTTGGGCCCCCATTCCTCAAAATCAATTGATTATCAATCTGGCATTTTCTAAAAAACTACAATGGGATCAGGCCCCTCGTAACAAAAGTGCCAACATAGTGGTCATTCCTTATGTAGCCGCAGGGAGCAGTCAAAGTTTTGAACCCAACCCAAGTAGCAATCGTGATTTCAATGCCGGTTTAGACGCCAAAATTGGACTAAGTACCGCCCTTAATCTAGACCTTACCATCAACCCTGATTTCTCTCAGGTAG
>CALDJV010000484.1 GCA_937899305.1 uncultured Cytophagaceae bacterium | reverse complement strand
CATACAGCAATACCAATTATATTTTATTGACTGAGGTCATCAAAAAAGTGACTAAACAGCGTTTTAGCCAATACGCTAAAAAGGTTTTTGAAGACTTGGGCCTGAAGCATACTTTATTCAAAACCAAATATATGGCCATCATTCCCCACAAAGCCAACCCTTATGGTAAATGGGGAAAAAGGTGGGTAGTGGAGCCAAGTTTATACAGAAACCATGGCGATGGTAATTTGTACACCACTTTGACGGATCAGTTGCGTTGGGAGCAGTTAGTACAAAAACCATCTCTATTGCCAAAATGGAGTCAAATCATCCAAAAAAGCCAATTGCCCATCAAAGGCAGTAAATATCAAAAGTATGGGTACGGATTGGAGTTTGGAACTTATAAAGGATTGCCGTACCGCTATCATTATGGGCAAACCTCAGCTTATGGGGCTACTTTTTTGCGTGTTCCAGGCCAAAGTTTGGCGATTGTAGTCCTGGGCAACAGCCGTAGCTTGCCCGACGAACAAGTAGCCGATCAATTGCTGAAGATTATTTTAGGAAAAAAGCTGGCCCAAAAGCCTAACTTTGAAACGCAACCGAAAAAAATGGGGCGCAAAAGGAGTGCTCTAAAAAACTTAAAAGGGTATTACACAAGCAAGGAGGGAAGCATTATCCATATTGTGGTAAAAGGAAACCAATTGTATCGGGAAATGTATCGAAGAAATCCGGTCAAAATGATTCACGAGAAAGGAGATCTGTATCGCTACAGTAACAATGATGTACTGAAAATGAATTTTTCCTCAAATAAAGGAAAACCTACCCGTTTCACGCTTTACCACCCCGAAATTGCCCCAAGAGTTTATAAAAGGTTGCCCGATTTTCAACTTCCTTCTAACTATTTTCAATCCATCCGGGGTAAGTTTTACAATGATGAATTAGGCGTCAGTATTGAGTTGGTTCCTGAGCAACAGCACCTGAATGTGATCGACTTACAGACCAAGAGGTCGCGCAAAGCCACCTTGATTTATAAAGATTACATCGCCGTAGGCAATCGCTATCTACATTTGGTACGAGACAGCAAAGGAATGGTGCAGGAAATCAGGTTAGAGTTAGAGAGAATAAAAAACGTGCGATTTGTAAAAGTAGATTAGAAGCTGTCTCTGGTGGCCAGGTATGAGGTGTCAAACCATCTTCCAGCCCATGATCGCAATGTCATCTCGTTGTTCGGTGCCTTCCATATGTTTGGCTAAAATGTTTTCAAGGGTTTCTTTTTGCTCGCTTAGTGGCAACAAATGAATCTCGCGAATGATCTCTCTGAAACGGCCTTGGCTGATCTTTTTCCTTTTTACATCATTTTGATCGGTGTACCCATCCGAAAACAAGTAAAAGGTAGTATCGCGGGGTACTGTGATGGCATGTTGGGTAAATACTTGCTCCCTTTTGATAAATCCTCCAATGGCTTTGCGATTGGCCGACACCTCTTGCACTTTTTCGACGCCAGGGTAAGTGTACCACAGAGGACGACGAGCACCAGCAAAAGTCAGTTGTAGGGTATCTTCCTCAGGATTTTCGCCAAATACACACATGCCCAAATCCATTCCATTTTGGTTGTTATTGTCTTGTTGGTGTAAAATATTGCGTACTTCCTGATTCATCATGGTCAGTATGGTGGCGGGTTCGGTTACCCTTAAGTTTTTAATGATACGATCGAGCAAAGCCGTTGCCAGCATGGCCATAAAGCTCCCAATGACCCCGTGTCCGGTACCATCGCCCACGACCACAAAAACTTGCTGATCTACTTTTTCGATCCAGTAAAAATCTCCTGAAACAATGTACTTGGGTTTAAACAATATAAAATGTTCTGGAATCAATTTGGCAATGTCAGCTGGGCGAGGAAAAGTAGTTTGCTGCAGATGATTGGCTGCCTTGAGACTTTGAATCATATTGGAATGCTGTTTTTCTAACCGTTGGCGTTGATCCTCGATGAAATCTCGTTGCGTAGTAATTTCGTCTTGTTGTTGATAGAGTTCGTGGTTGAGTTGTACCAATTGCTGGTTGCTTTTTTTCTTGATTTTATAGAAGCGATAAATGACAAATGTCAAAACCAACGCCAGCAGCAAACCCAGTCCAGCAAGCACAATCAAAAGGTTTTGACGACGAATCGTACCCTCCTGAGTCTGTCGTTGTTCTTCTAGCCTTACAATTTCACTTTCCTTTTGTTCAGTCTCAAACCTGGTTTTCATCTGGGCAATCTGAGCACTTTTGGTCTGGTTAAAAATGCTGTCTTTCAAGGCAGTATATTTTTGATAAGACTCCAGCGCCTCCAAATATTTGCCTTGAGTAGAGTCTAATTTTGCCTGAAACAAAAAATTATTTTTAAGTACATCGCGCGCTCCGGATTTTTTGGACAAATCCCTTGCTTCCTTTAAATATTCCTGAGCTGTTTTATAATCTTTGAGGGCACGATAACTCTCGGCCAAAAAATTACAAGAAATGGCCAAGTCACTTGGGTTACCGAGCTCTTTTTCCAGAATATAAGATTTTTTGTAGTACCCAATGGCGATCTGATGCTCACCCAGCAACGCCTTGATCTCCCCAATATTATGGTAACAGACCGATTGCGTTACTTTGTTACCCGTTTTGAGCCCTATTTTCAAAGCTTTTTCATAGTATTGCATCGCTTCAGAGTATTTTGCCTTTACCTGACTTATCCTACCCAAGTTGGTGTAGTCCGAAGCAATTCCTCGTTGATCGTTGGTTTTAAGATGTCCTTCCAATGCCAGTTGGTAGTATTTTGCGGCCTCTTTGTACTCTTTTCGTTTTTTGTAATTTACCCCTAAGTTGTTGTAGCAGTTGGCCAACGCAATAGTATTTCCCGTTTTTTTAAAATGCTTGAGTACCTTCAAGTAATAACCAATGGCGATATCGTATTGAGCTTGAGACCCTGCTATCACCGCCAGACTGAAATAAACATTGGCGATTCGGTCATCGTCTTGCCCCTTACGATACCTGTTCAGACTTTTTTTGTAATATTGGGTGGCTTCGGAATATTTACCAATGACCAATTGGCTGACTCCTAAAGTAGTGTAAGCATCGGCGATTCCTCGGTTAAACTCTAATTTTTGAGCAATTTCAAGTGCTTTTTTACCCAATTCCAGGGTTTTTTGGGGTTTTGAAGTATAATAAAGTACACCAGTTTGATTTAAGAGGAGAACATACATAGTATCTTCCTTAGGGTAATTTTGCAACACTTCGTACAAACTGTCGGCAGGATTGGTTTGAGCTGGAGTGACCTGAATATTTATCAAAATCAGTAAAACACCTGAAAATAACTTGGCAAAGAGAGGAATGGGTTTTGAGCGTAAACAAAATATTTTAAAAAACATATAGTATATCAAATGATCAAATATTGTGAGGATAAGTCAGCAACCTTTATAACAGAATCAAACAATAAAAATAAACAATATTAGGGGGAATAAGAAGTTTGAAAGTATCTAATTCCTATGCTTGTTTTTTGAACTGGATTTTGAGTCAAACTTACTAGACCAAAAGTTTTGAGTGAGCCAATTGTTTGATAAGGGATGGTGAAAAAATAAGTTACTCATTTGGAGATAGAGATATTGGTTTGAGACGAGGCATTTTTTGCGCTCGTAGCAGGGCTACGGGCAAAAAAAATAACGAAGTTTCAAGTCAAGAGATCGTCTCCAAAGAGGGAAGTTATTTTTGGTTCGTCCCTACAGTACTGTTTTTTTGAATTTTATAGCAACGTTCGCACCAAAAACCGTGTAAAGTTATCAGGTGCAATGTACTACGATGATGAATTTTTTATTTTTCCATTGTTCCGCTTCGCTGATTGTTCCATTGTTCCGCCTTCGGCTCATTGTTACATTGCTAAATGGTTGCACAAAGCGACCCAAAGCTGTAGACTAAACAAAACTACCAACTACTGACTCCGAACTATTAACTAAAGAAAAACTATGGACTAAAAACCATAACCTGAATGCCAAATTATTTATTTAAAATATTATTTTCCTTATTTATTGTATTTATTGCGACTACAGCGCTTGTAGCACAAGACATTGAGCGTTGCAAATGGATCAAGTACAAACCCCAAGGAGTGACCTTAGATACCCTGTCTTTGGTAAAAGGGAGCCTTAAAATTAAAAACCAATCTACCCTCAAAGCCACTTATGACCTCAATACAAACCAAGTCAAGTTCAACCAACCCTTTGGCGACTCTGTATTGGTGTGTTACCAAGTATTGCCCTTTTTGCTCAATAAGAATAGTTTTAAGCGAGACATTGCCGAATACAACGATACCAATCGCTTTGATCAAGATACCTATTTGAGATTCAAAAGCTTCGAGAAACGAGAAGAAATATTCAGTACGCCAGGCATCCAAAAAAGTGGGAGTTTGACCCGTGGATTAGGTTTGGGAAATCAACAAAGCGTCTTTGTCAATTCGGCCCTTAATCTACAATTAGAAGGACAACTCACCCGTGATGTATCAGTATTGGCTACCATCTCTGATCAACAAGTTCCGTTTCAGCCGGAAGGCAACACCCAACAAATTCAAGAGTTTGATCGGGTATTTATACAGTTTAGGCACAAAAGTGGAAGTCAGCTTACCGTGGGAGATGTAGTGTTTCGCAACCAGCCGTCACAGTTTCTTAAATATTATAAAAATGTGCAAGGGGGATTGCTGGAACTAGATTACCAAACGTTTCCCGAGGAAAAACAAAGTCTGGGTAAAACCAAACTAGGCATTGCACTCTCTAAGGGGAAATTTGCCTCTATTTGGATCAATAACCAACTGCGAGAAGGTGTACAAGGGCCTTATCGTTTACCAGGGCCCAATGGAGAACGATTTATTATTGTTTTGGCCAATTCCGAAAAAGTGTATCTAGATGGCAAATTACTGAAGCGAGGGTTCAATTTTGATTACACCATTGATTACAACAACGCCGAAATCACCTTCAATACCAATGTGGTCATTACCCAATTTTCTCGAGTCAGGGTCGACTTTGAATATTCTGATCGCAATTATAATCGAACCATTCTCACCGCAAGCCATTACCAGAATTACCGAAAGTTTACCGTTTTTGGTAACTACTACGAATCGACCGATAGCCGCAACAACCCAGTAGGACTGTCCTTGTCGGAAGCGGACATTGAACTTTTGGCTCAAGCTGGTGATGATCCTAATCAGGCATTGGTAAACAGTGTAGATTCGGTGGGTTTTATCGAAAACCAAATCCTGTACCGTTTGCAAGACACCACGGCCAACGGTCAAACATTTCAAATTTATCGCTATGCCCCTGATTCTTCTGGGGTTTTTAGAATCTCCTTTACCGAAGTAGGCATCAATCAAGGCGACTATCGTTTGTCGCAAACCACGGCCAATGGGCGGGTATTTGAATGGGTAGCACCAGTAAATGGCGTACCTCAAGGTAGTTTTGCTCCACGTCGTTTGGTACCTACTCCCACCAAGCGAAAAATGATGACTCTAGGAGTGAATTACCATTTTACCAAACGAGATTATGCCTATGCTGAAATGGCCTTCTCGGAAAGAGATTTGAATCGTTTTTCGGACTTGGATGACGAAGATAATCAGGGACGGGCATTCAAAGTAGGTTACATCAACCAAGGGCGGAAGTTTTACTGGGGTAAAGATTACCAATGGTTGGCAGACATCAGCCTGGAGTGGGACGAGGCGACTTTTTTGCCCATTGATCGTTTTCGTAATGTAGAGTTCGATCGTGACTGGAGCATCAATGGAGATACTTCGCGGGTAAATGATTTGATCTTTAGAGGTAAAATTGGAGTCAAGAAAAACCAAAACAACCAATTTATTTACGAATATAATCAGCGTTTGCGAGGAAGTGAAGTAGATGGTTGGCAACAAAAATTGAACATTGCCAAACGCATTGGACCTTGGCAACTGACCTCTACCGGGTTTTTGATGCGCAATCGTCAGACGCTCCCAGTGCGTGGCACACCTTCCCAAGTATTGTCTTCTTGGGAGCGTTTCAAAGGAGACTTGGGCTACCATCATCGCTGGGGAGTGTTGGGTTACAATTATTCTTTAGATAAAAACCAAGTGGCGGTCATTGCTTCAGATTCGGTCATTGCGACTGCTATGAACTTTGAACAACACCAGTGGTACTTGCGTAATCCCGATTCGTCGCGCATTCAGTGGTCGGTAGATTATAATTTACGCTATGACAATGCCCCTCTGGAAGGTAAACTATTGAGGAACCTTGAGTCCAACACAATGAATGCCCGTTTGAATGCTCGGTTTAATAAAAATCAGCAATTGGGCTTGATCATGACCTATCGTACGATTAAAAATCTGCGAGATCAAAATGCCAACAACGACCTCAACGCAGATAACATTATGGGGCGGATAGATTGGAACGGCTTTTTTCTCAATCGGGCTTTGCGTTCTGAACTCACCTTTGCGACCTCTACTGGGCGCGAACTCAGACGGGAATTTGTGTTTATCGAGGTAACCAATGGGCAGGGAACCCATACTTGGCGCGATGACAATGGAGATGGTATTCAGGATTTGAATGAATTTTATTTGGCCATTAATTTCGATGAACGCAACTACATCAAGGTATTTACTCCTACTGACGAATTTATCAAAGCTTTTACCAATAACTTCAATTATCGGATAAACTTACGGGCACCCTATAGTTGGCGAAAATCCAAAAGTGCTCCTCAATTATTCCTGAGTAAGTTTTCGGCCAATACTTCCTGGACCATTGTTCGTCGGATGACCGACGAAGATATTTACAATCGTTTTGTGCCATTTAGTAATCGTATTGCTGATCAAGACCTGCTTTCAACCCGAGAAATTGTGCGTAGTGCGTTGTTTTTCAATCGAACCAATCCTGTCTATGGACTTACCTTCAACTTTTCTCAGAGCCGGCAAAAACAGCTCTTAACCAATGGCTTTGAAGCTACCGATCAAGAGTCTTACACCCTGACTTTGAGGCGTAATTTAGGCAAAGTCTTTAATTTGAAGGTGACTGGTGCTGCCAATAACCAGTACGTACGCTCCGATTTTTTACAAAGTCGAAACTACAATATACTGAGCCGAGAGGCCAGACCTGAGCTGGCTTTTCAGCCCAATCGGGGTTTGCGCATCATTGGGTTTTATCGATTGGCCGACAAAAGGAATTCCTTTCGAAACCTAGAGACCGATACATTAGAAAATGCGCGTATTCAGGAGTTTGGGGTTGAGGTACGATGGAACAAACTAGGAAATCGCAACATTGTAGTCAACCTGCGTAACATTCAAATAGATTATCAGGGCGCTTTAAACAACGCGGTTTCTTATGAATTACTGGAAGCGCTTCAGCCGGGGACCAACTGGCGTTGGTCGGTCAATTGGCAACAACGCTTGGGCAATGGTTTACAGCTTACCCTTATTTATGATGGGCGCCGCACTGCTACTGCGCCCTCGGCCATTCATACCGGACGGGCCCAAATCACGGCATTGTTTTAATTTGCATTATAATAGCCTATTTTGGCGTGTCCCCAAACCTTCTTTTGCTTTAGTGGTTTTATTATAGAATAGGTATACAAGGTTTACAATGAACCGATTGTATACCATTCAATCACTTTAAATTTAGATGAATGCGATCAAAAAAATGCTGTGATATGGATATTATGACAATATTTTGTTAAAAAACTAATAATAGTGGAAACATTTATAAATAATAGTAGTTCTATTATGGAAAATAATAGTAAAGCTATTATATTTGTTTTGCACAACTATTAAAAAAGTTAGGATTAGAATATAAAGCAATATTAAAAACAAGACAACCTTTGCACTATAATGCAGACAAAAAACATAGAGCAAATAATAATTAAATTAGCTGAAATTTACCAGCATAAGTTTAGCCCTTTTGAACTGAAGGATAAACATGTAGAAGATATTCATTATGATGCCAATGAAGTAGGTACGTTTATAGATCATTTGATGGAAAAAGGGCAGAAGATCAATGTAGCCCTCTTGAAAAACCACATTGCTCCTGGAAACCTTGAACAGTTAATTCGCTCGGTACATTTTCCAGTACTGGTGTTTCGGAGGTTACCTGATAATGCATTTGCTCCAATTATCATCTATAACAACCAACGTAACCAAATCCAAGGATTCGACTTTTGCGAGGATTGCGTAAAGTCAATGAAGGAATTGATTTCCATCATTCCTGAACTAATTACCTACGAGAATTCGCCTGATGTCAAGCTGCAAAATGAAATCATCCTAATTACGGCTTTTCCTTTGCGTTATATCATGGACGATTATTACAGAGGAGGAGATGAGCCAAAAAAGAAAGTAACGACGATTCGACGGTTATTTCGTCTTTTGCAAGGAGAGCGACGAATGATCGGATTTATATACATATATGCCATTGCAGTAGGGCTCATTAGTCTTTCATTACCATTGGGTATTCAAGCCACCATTGGGTTGGTGTCGGGTGGAATGGTGTTCAGCTCGGTGATCGTGCTCATTGCCTTGGTTATTCTGGGAGTCATGGCGGGCGGAGGACTGCAAATCATGCAGATTAGCTTGGTGGAGAACTTGCAACAACGAATTTTTGCGAAGACAGCTTTTGAGTTTGCTTTCCGAATTCCAAAAGTAAAAATGGAGTCTTTGTTAAAATACTATCCACCCGAATTACTCAACCGTTTTTTTGACGTAGTCACTTTACAGAAAGGCTTACCCAAGCTTTTTGTAGACATTACAGGAGCCTTGTTACAGATTTTCTTTGGATTGCTGTTGTTGTCTTTGTACCATCCGTCATTCCTGGTGTTTGCATTGATATTGGTAGGCGTGGTCGTAGGTATTTTTTACCTCACTGGGCCCAAAGGATTACGCACTAGTTTGAAAGAATCAGACCATAAATACAAAGTAGCTTATTGGTTACAAGAATTGGCTCGAACGGTAGACTCGTTTAAAATGGCGGGGCATACCAACCTGCCTTTGCAGAAAATGGACGAACACGTAAATAACTACCTGCATTACCGTAAGAGCCACTTTAAGGTGTTGTTATTACAATTTGCCAACATCGTCATTTTCAAAACAATCATCATTGGTGGATTGTTGGTGTTGGGAACTTTTCTGGTAGTAGAACGACAAATTACGCTGGGTCAGTTGGTTGCTTCCGAGGTAATCATTGTACTGATTGTAAGCTCAGTAGAGAAGTTGATTGTAAGTATGGATACCGTGTATGATATGCTTACTGCGGTAGAAAAAATTGCCAAAATTACCGACTTACCTATTGAACGAGCCTCAGGCTTGCACATTACTTTCAATGAGTACGAAGGAGGAATGCACTTGATGGCCAAAGATTTGAAATATAAATACCCCGGTAACCAAGAATATACCATTCAAGGAATTGATTTTGAGTTTGCCCCAGGAGACAGCATATGCATTGCGGGAGCCAACGATTCGGGTAAACACACCTTGATGAAGGTAATAACGGGTATTTTAGACAATTTTGAGGGAATTTTAACTGTAAATCATTTGTCTCAGCGGGACCTGAACCTGGTAGCCATGCGGGATAAAATGAGTAAAAACCTGACCCAGGACGAAATTTTTGATGGAACCATTCTGGATAACATCACGTTGGGCTGTACCGATGTAACCTACAAGGATGTAACCTGGGCGATTGAGAAGATTGGTTTGGCTGATTATATCAATTCATTGTCTGAAGGTTTGTATACCCGAATTGGTTCATCAGGTAAAAAGCTCTCTGGAAGTGTAACCGCAAAGGTGATATTGGCTCGCTCGGTGGTATCCAGGCCTAAGTTGTTGATTGTTAATGATTTTTCTGAACACATTAGCCGCAAAGACAAAGTAAAGATATTGAAGTTTTTGCAAGACAAATCAAATGGGTGGACGTTGATTATTTTAAGTATATCAGATGATCCATTGTTGTTTGAATCTTGCGATAAAATTATGCTGCTCAGTGCTGGTAAAGTAGCTGCGCAGGGAAGTTATTTAAGCTTAAAAGGGAATTTGAATTTTCAACGCCTGATTTTCAGGGACAAGTTAACATAAAGATCAAGTAAATACTGAATATCAACCATTAGGGACGGACCAAAAATAATTTTCCGATTTAGAGGTGACCTTTTGACTTGATACGTCGTTATTTTTTTTGCCATAGCACAGCTATGAGCGCAAAAAATGCCTCGTCTCAAATCAATATCTCTACCTCGAAACACGTAACTTATTTTTTTACCATCCCTTAGAAATTAGAATAGCGCATGCTTGAAATATCAAATGAAAAAATTGACTATAAAGAAATCAATGAAAAAGTATATTCATTGAAAACCCTGAGTCCTCCCAAAAACGCGAGGAGGCTCGCATATATACTGGTGATCTTGTTTTCTATGCTGGTAGGTATATTGTTTTTGCCTTGGCAGCAAAACATCAATGCCACTGGAAAGGTAACTGCACTGAGACCAGCAGATCGCCCCCAAGAAGTACAGTCAACCATTGCGGGGCGCATCAAAGAGTGGAGAATTCAAGAAGGGCAATTTGTGAAAACGGGAGATACGTTGGTGGTCATTACCGAGGTGAAATCGGATTATTTTGACCCTGAATTACTCAAAAGACTCCAGGAACAAGTAGATGCCAAGAAGGATGGTTTAGAGGCAAATCAAGGCAAGGTACAAGCCTTGGAACAGCAGATTTCGGCCTTGCAAGATGCCCAACGTTTTAGTTTGGACAAAGCACGTAACAAATTTGAGCAATCTAAACTGAAGGTGATCAGTGACAGTACCAATTTGGATGCCCAAAAGGTACAATATGACATTGCCAAACGTCAATTTTCCCGCTATGATAGTTTGTATCGTAACGATGGACTAATATCGAGAACTGACTGGGAAAAGCGCCAACTGAAATTGCAAAATACCTATGCCAAGGTAATCGCATTGCAAAATAAGTTATTGATCTCAAGAAACGAATTGATCAATGCCAGTATTCAGTTGAATTCATTGACTGCGGAATACAATAGCAAGATATCAAAATCGGAATCTGAAAAGAGTTCTACTTTGGCTTATGTGGCGAGTTCACGAGGGGATTTATCCAAGCTAAAAAACAAATATGCGAACATTGAGATTCGCAATCAACAATACTACATTATGGCCCCTCAGGATGGTTATTTGGTGAGGGCGCAAAAGTCTGGAGTAGGAGAAATGCTCAAGGCAAACGAAGCCATTGCAACGATCATGCCGGCAACTCCTTCTATTGCGGTAGAACTAATGGTAAAGGCTCGGGATGTTCCATTGATTGCCAAAGGAAGACATGTGCGAATAGAGTTTGATGGATGGCCTGCGCTTCAAGTATCAGGATGGCCCAGTGTGTCAGTAGGTACCTTTGGTGGAGAAGTAAAAGTAATTGATTATGTAATTAGTAAAGGCGGTAAATATCGGTTATTGGTAACCCCAGACCCCAAGCGTGATGGCAATTGGCCAAAACAACTGAGGGTAGGATCAGGGGTGTATGGTTGGGTAATGCTAAATGATGTGCCTATTTGGTATGAGTTATGGCGACAGCTTAATGGTTTCCCTCCAAGTTTGTATGAGGAACCCATACTGGGCGATAAAGATGAAAAGAAAACCAAAAAGGCTGACAAGAGTAAATAATCATAAGTGTGAGACCCAAAAACCGAAAAAAATGCGTATCAAAACTTTTATATACACCACGCTGATTTTACTGATGGGTAGCCCTGCTTGGCTCAGGGCACAAATATCAGAAGCGTTGGCGCTAGATACTTACAATAAAACCCGGACCGTGTTGAGCTTTGGCTACTTTTACACGCAGATATTAGAGAATCATCCCATTGTAAAGCAAGCTAATTTGTTGAACGACGCAGCCCGGCAAAAGTTAAGAGAAACCAGAGGGGCGGGGTTTGACCCCAAATTGAAATCTGATTTCTCGAGAAAGGAATTTAAGACTACAGATTACTTCAATATATGGAAAACCGCACTGAGTTTGCCTTTGCCCATTGGAAAAATAGAAGTAGGCTATGAACGAATGAATGGGGTTTTCTTGAATCGAGAAAATACCTTGCCCAACAATGGGCTGGGCTTTGTAGGAATCTCGATACCATTGGCCCGAGGTATTGTAACCAATGCCCGGAGAGCTACCCTGCGACAGGCTAAAAACATGGTTGAAATGGCTAAAGCCGACCAAAGGGAGTTGGTCAACGAAGTGTTGTTGCAAGCAGTAAACGCCTACTGGGATTGGTACTTGGCTCATCGTCAATATCTACTCATCAGAGAAGGATACAAACTGGCCGATTTGCGTTTCAAGGCTGTAAAGCAACGGGTGGGTATTGGTGAACTGGCCGGGATAGATTCGGTGAAAGCCAAGATTGTGTGGCAAAAGCGGAAGTTTGAGTTACAAGACGTACAAACTAAAGCGGAAAATACCCGTATCAAGCTCTCTAACTTTTTGTGGGGAGACAACAATTTGCCTCTGGAAATATCGGGCAGTATGATTCCGGCAGATCAAGTGCCTTACTCAATGACTCAAATTCCAGGTTTGGGGAAGTTGTTAGAACAGGCACAAAGTCATCCCGCTTTGATTAGCCTGGGGTATCAACAGAAAAATCTGAAGGTAGAAGAACGTTTGCAGCGTGACCAAATGAAGCCCAAGATGAATCTGAAGTATCAAATACTTACGAATCCCATTGGAACCGCCCAAGACAAAGCAGTACCAGTGGTGTTTCAGGAAAATTATAAAGTAGGTTTTAGTTTCGAATTTCCCTTGTTTTTGCGTAAAGCCAGTGGTAAAACTCAGCAAATACGCATCAAGCAGAGTCAGACCGAACTCAAAGTAGCCAACAAGCAGCGGGAAATCCGCAACAAAGTGGTGACATATTTTAATCAATTGAACAACACTCGAGAGTTGATTGCGATTCAACGGGATATGGTCAATAACTATGAAATACTGAGAAGGGGAGAGTTAAGGAAGTTTGACATCGGAGAAAGTACCTTATTTTTGGTAAACACGCGTGAAAATCAATTGATAGAATCGCGGATGAAGTTGGCCAAACTAGAAGCCAAATACCATCAGTATTATGCCAAGCTTCGTTGGGCTACCGGACAAAGCCCGCTCGAGTAAGGTGAAAATATCGATAGGCAAAAAATAAAAATTACAAAAACAAATAGATAAAGGCTGAAAATGACCCTGAAAACCGGGTAAAACAAGTAAAAAGAAGATAAAATACGCAACAGCGCATACAAGAACTTTATGTTAGCTTATATTCTAATTTCAAACCAAAGAGCCCGAAGGATTTTCCTTCGGGATTCTTTTTTTTAGGTAAAATGTGAATATTTGTATGAGCACTATTCCTTAATTATTTTTAAGATTGTATATTCACCGCCAGAATTTTGGCTATTGTGATGATGATAGCCTTTTGTACAGATAACTGGATGTCCAAATCACACACATTCGATAGTATGCAATCAATCAAAAGAGTAGTAATTACGGGCCTTGGAGCTTTAACCCCCATCGGAAACGATGTCAATACTTATTGGAACAATTTGTTAAATGGAGTATCAGGAGCTGGTGAAATTACCAAGTTTGATCCTTCTAAATTCAAGACTCGTTTTGCCTGCGAAATTAAAAATTATGATCCTTTGGATTACTTCGATAAAAGAGAAGCCCGAAGGATGGATTCATTTAGCCAATATGGTATGGTTGCGGTGGAAGAAGCCATCAGAGATGCCAATTTAGATTTTGATAAAGTAAGCACTGACCGAATGGGAGTGATTTTTTCTAGTAGTATTGGTGGCTTTGAAACTTTTGAAAAAGGAGTAAAAGAGTACGTAGAAAAACAACATATTCCTCGTTTTAGCCCTTTCTTTGTGACCAGGGTGCTGGCCAATAGCATTGCGGGAAGTCTCTCTATTAAGTATGGTTTGCAAGGAGTAAATTATTGCCCACTTACGGCCTGTGCTTCGTCAAACCAGGGTTTGATCCATGCTTTCAACTACATCAAGTGGGGCAAAGCCGATCTATTTATTTCAGGAGGTTCTGAGGCACCCATTACTGAGGCATCTATTGGAGGGTTCAATACCATTCATTCACTATCTACCAACAACGAAAATTTTAACCAGGCATCGCGCCCTTTTGACAAGTCGAGAGATGGATTTGTAATGGGAGAGGGAGCTGCGGCCTTGATTGTGGAGAGTCTTGAGAGTGCTCAAAGACGAGGGGCAAAAATTTATGCAGAAATTGTAGGAGGAGGCGAAACCGCTGATGCATATCACATTACCCGGACCCACCCTGAGGGACGAGGGGCTTTTTTGGCGATGAAGGAAGCCATGAACGAAGGCAACATCAATCCTAATGAAATAGACTACATTAACTTGCACGCCACCTCTACACCAGTAGGGGATATTTCAGAGATCATTGCTATAGAACGAGCCTTTGCCGATAAGAAAGATACTTTGAATGTAAGTGCAACCAAATCAATGACGGGACATTTGTTGGGTGCGGCGGGTGCCATCGAGGCGATCAATACCTGTTTAGCGGCCCATACCGACCAAATTCCACCCACAATCAATACTCAGGAAGTAGACGAAAGGGTACCTGATAGTATTGACCTCAATTTGGGCAAAGCGGCCAACAAAAAAGTAAACTATGCCCTTAATAATAGCTTTGGATTTGGAGGACACTGTGCTTCTATCGTAATGAAAAAGTACGAAGCATAAGCAGCTTGTAATTGAAAAATACGAAAGCCCTGTCAACGATGAATTGCACAGGGCTTTACTTTTATTCATGATTTCTATTTCTTCTTGTTTTTGATAAACCTTCCAGGGTAAAATACGAGTTGGATCAGGTTGTATTCCAATTGACTGAAATCAAATTTTTGCCCTTCCACCTCAAAAAACGACAACGGATACCAGCGTAAGTTGGTCCTTAAAATCCAAGCTTCATCTGTTTTGCCTGATACAATGTCCCATCCAAAAGTAATTCCTGGTTCTATCTTGCTAGAGGTGCTTTCACGGGTGCCCAACTCGGTTTTTTCTGAATATTTGAAGTGATCGTAGGCGACATTCAAGCCAATGTAAGGAGCAAATCCGGTATAATCAGTAAGGAATTTATTGACTTCTAAAACCAATGATTTTTTTTGAATGGTTTGTTCGGTTCCGTAGCCATTCGCTTTAAACTCTGGATTTCTGAAAGAAACGGAAGTAAAAAGGTTGGCTTTATTAAACTGGTAGCCTATCGCTATATCAAAGAAATTTTCAGAGCTTACTGGATTAGGCAAGTAAGGAAAATTCTTTTCGTTGAAGGATGATTTCTTCAAAGAAAAGGACACCGAAGGGCCAATGCCTACGAAAAAATCACCAAATCGGGTGGCACCAGTGCTTAGTTTTGAAACTCTAGGGTAATTATTCCATTTTTCTTGCAGTTTAGGGTCTTCATTTTTAGATGCTTCAAATTTATATAATAGCCCGGCTTGAAAACCAAACTTCGGAGTGTTGATGTCAGTAAAAGTAGTTTTGTTAATTGGATAATTCCAGCGATTATCAGGAAAGTAGGACGCGCTCAACCGAAGGGCAAAACTTTTATACCCATAGGTGAGTCCGGCTTCTGGTACCAGGAGGAAATCTTTGTACAACATTGGTTGATTTTCTTCTGGTTTAATAATTTGCTTGAAACCCAAAGCAGACCAGCTTAACCCAACATAAGGCCTGATCTTACCTTCTCTAAAAACCCAAGGGTAAAAACGAGCTCCAGTGGCTACTGCATGAATCATCTCAAAGCTGGTATTTTCGTTTGAGTTGAACATTTGATTGAAGTTACTCAATGGAAAAGAAACGTAAAATTCGGCATGACCCCAAAAATGAAACCCTCCCCAATTAAGATAAGGATTCAAGGAAGCCGAATGCTCAAAGTTTTGCAATGTGCCATTAGACAATTGCTTGCCCGTAAATGCTGGAAAATAACTAGTGCCTAGTTCAAAATAAGTTTTGGCAAAGTCGAGTCTCTTTTTTTGAGCGCTGGTTGAAGTATCGGTTTGCCCCATGGCTGGAAGCAGACAAAGTAGTAGGTAAAATGTTAAAAATGATTTTTTCATGATTTGTATTACATTTTAAAATTGATGCTGCAAGAGTGCGAAATACAAACCAAGATCACAATCGGGAAAAGGTATGAAAAACAGGATTGAACTGAATTTTATCTGAAAGTATAAAGTAAACAAAAAAAAGACAAGTGGTTGACTATCAGAGATAAATAAGGTGATCATTGTGCAATGACCGTTTAAAATCTTGTTGGTTGAATCCTATTAATTGAGTCCTATTGATTAAGTCTTATTAATTGAGCAAGGTCACGAGTTCTATTCTGCTATGTACTTTACATTTCTTATAGATGTTATAGGTATGGGTTTTTACGGTAGGAATAGATACAAATAACTGTTCAGCAATTTGTTTATAAGTATGGCCTTTGAGTAGGAGGGTTGTCACTTCTTGCTCTCGCTTGGTAAGGGCATAACTACTAAAAATTTGAGGAGAAACCTGATTGATTGGTTTAAACAAAGCCAATCGCTGAACGTCATCCCAAAGTTTGCTTGCGGCCATTAAGATAAAAATAAGTGGAATGGTAAAACCAATTTTTATATAAAGTTGACTGGTATCAGCGACGTAGTTGGCCACAAAAGAAAGTGGAATAACCACCAAGCAAGCATTGGCAAAATACCGTTCTATTTTTTCTCGGTGGGCAATGTGTACTTTGGGGCGAGTAGTTTTGATAATGAGCATAGAAGCAGCAATCGAGACTATCAAAAACAAGGTAATGCCGTAGTTTACCCACTCCCATTTTGTACTAAAGTAACCAATGGGTATCAAAAGCATGAGACCAACCGACAAAGCAACGAGTGTTTTTTTGAGCCAAGGTTTCAACTGATATACGCGTTCAGCAAATACGTTTAATGGCGTGGTGAGCCCGGCTAAAACCATAGATTCAAACAAGAATATGTCGGTGAAATGAGGCGAATTGGTTGGATTAAGAAGATGACTGAGGGTGATGGCCATTACTAGTAGAATCAGCGCAATGGTGAGGTGAATGGTTTCTAAGATTTCCAAGTTCCTTTTGTAGCAAATGATCTCCACAAAAAGGGTGAGAATCATGACGGTATAAGCAATCATCAACAATATAATTTCTAAAAACTCCATAAGGGAAGTAAGCGCGTCATCAGTTAAAAAAATATTCTGCCAATTTAAGCCTGATAGACCAAACTGACAGAATAAATGTTGATAAAAGTAAAAAAATAACTTTTCGGTTTCTATTGTTATAAATTGTTCCGCCTTCGGCTCATTGTTATATTGTTCTATTGTTTCGCCTTCGGCTTATTGTTCTATGACTAGTTCCTTCGGCTTCGCTCAGGACTTCGGGTTGCGCAAAGCGACTATTATTTTCGCAAATATGATAATAAGTAGACCGAGCCTTAGTGAGCTCTGCGAAGCTAATCTTGCGCGAGGCGTCCACTTTTCATTTTACGTTTTACATTTTTCATTTAATTGCTACCAACTAAAGAATTAATCCCTCTCCTTAAGCCATTCTGCAATGGTAGGACTCAATTCTTTTTGAGAACGACGTCCGGTGAATACCCCAATGTGCCCTCCAGGAAACTCATACAGTTTTTTGTCCTTAGAGCCCACATAATCATTCAATGGAATGGTAGAGCTGGGAGGTACCAAGTGGTCAGCAGCGGCATAAATATTGAGCAACGGCATCGTCAATTTCTTCAAGTCAATCTGATGTTCGCCTACTTGAAGTTCTCCTTTAATTAGTTTGTTTTCTTGGTACAAGTCCTTGATAAACTGGCGGTAAGTCTCGCCAGCCTGATGAGGTTGATCATTGATCCATTTTTCCATACGCAAAAAGTTCAATATCTTTTTTTCATCATCAAGCATGTCCATAAGGTTCTTTTGCTTGCGTACTTTCAGCATAGGTTTCAACTGTTGAAAGCCCATGTCTAAAAACTCACCAGGAACCAAGCCTCCAAAACCCTCGACAATGGCGTCTACATCCATATCGCGTGACCATCTAAACAATAACCCATCATCGGTAGAAAAGTCGATGGGAGTGACCATGGTAATTAGGTTTTTTACTTTTTCAGGGTGAAGGGTACTGTAGATAGTAGAAAAAGTACCTCCTTGGCATACCCCCAATAAAGTAACTTGATCTATTTTATTCGTTTCGCGTACGTGGTCAATTGCACCATCAATGTATACATTGATGTAGTCATCCATCGTCAGGTATCGGTCGTTTCGGGTAGGGTAACCCGTATCAATTACATAGATGTCAATGCCTAATGACAATAATTTGCGGATGAGGCTGCGATCAGGTTGCAAATCCATCATATAGTAGCGATTGATCAAGGCATAAGAAATGACCAGGGGAGTCTTGCAGGTGGGTTTATCTTCGCGGGTGTAATGATAAAGCTTTACTTTGTCTTTTGACCAAACCAATTCTTTAGGGGTGGTGCCAATCTCTACTGCATCTAACGAATTAAAAACTTCATATCCTTTAACGAGTTTGTTGGTAGTTTCATTTATTTTTTGGAATAGGTCTCCTGCGTGATTTTCCATTATCGTATTTGATTAAAATTATGATGACTAATTCGAGAAGATAATATATGATTATTTCATTAAAAAAAGGGGAATTTTTTATGATTCCCCTTCTTTTAAAATTCTACTACTTTGGATATACCACTCGTTTACTTGGTAGTACTAGCGCCATTAGAGGCTTTCTTGGTGGCCGTTTTTCGGGTAGTGGTTTTCTTTTTGGGCTCAGCTTTAGGAGCTTGATTCGTCAAAGCCTTTTCCAGACGTTGCACCCGATCTTTTAATTCTTTGATGGTGGCATTCATCTCGTCTACCTCAGAACGAGGAACCACTGGGAGAGGCGCCAAATAGTGTTCCATTTGTTTATCCAAATCAGTCTTGATCTGTAGGCCAATTTGAAGCAAATCACCTTGGATCTTTGAGAAAGTATCACCGGAGAATAAAGCAATCATATCCTCTTCCAAAGTGTCAACCCACTGCGCATAAAATTCATCATAAGTTACTGGCTCGGTAGTTTCAGATACTCTGTGCATTAAGTTTTTGACTACTTTCTCGATGGCTTTTTGCCCAGTAACATACACAATGTTTTGCATTTCAGAAGCCTTGATGTAATATTTCACGTATTTTTCGTGAACCTTCATCATCAAGCCCAACATTTCTTTTTCACGGCTGGCCGGAATCATCATGAAATAAGGATCCGTGAATTTGTAGAATTGATCGGTAAACCTGTAATTCAAATCTGCCAAAGTATCAAAGTTTTTATCCATCAATCCCTGAGGCATCATTTTAGAAATCTGCTGCATTGGATCGTTGAACATTCCTTTGGTCATATCACTGATCATTTCGGCAATTTTTTGACCCTGCTCCACAATCATGTTCGATTTGGTAGGATTCATAAATTGGAAAACAGAATCAAATACTGATTGGTACTTGCCCATATCAATGATTTTGTTCAAAGAGTCAATACCCATTGTATTACTTTGCATCATTTTGTAAATGGGTTGCCAAATTTCGAACATCTTGATGTAAGCACGCGAGCTATCAATAAATCCTCCGAAAGTATCTTTGGTAAAGTCACCAGGAACGTAACTGGCTTGAGAGAAAGGTTTGCCTAGCTGAGTGGTAAGCTGACCGTAAATATTATTCCACTGTTCGTATACTTTTTTGATATTACCTGCATACTTATCAGCGTTGTTGTTACTGGTGTAATTTTCAGAAGTTTCCTTCACAATATTCATCCAGTTTTCAGTGAATTTTTGCTGAGTGGTGACCCATTCTTGCATAAATTCGGGAGTGATGTCGCCTACCCGGTTTCGGATTTCAGAAAGCATGTGGTCCATGGCTTCTTTTTGTTGAGAAAACCAATTTGTGTAGACTTCATTGGCCTGAGCCGCATTTCCCTCTTTCTGCGAAAATGATTCCTGGATTTTTTTGGAAGTATCTACAATACTATCCACCAATTGAGTTTGAGTATTTACCCAGGCATCAAAGAAGTTTTTTGTACTATCCATAGTAATAGCTTTTTGTGAGTTTGCATAGCAAATGTAAGATTATGTGCATAATATCAAAAAAAATATTTTAAAAAAACTTTGATCAATTGTCTAATGAAATACTTGATTCTATTATTATAAGGGTGAATTGTATTAATTCAATGTAAGGTTGGTTTTTCGTTTGAATACCTATATTATTGTACTTTACTAATATTTCAATATTATCTCAAACTTGAAACTTATGATTGAGCAAAACGAGGAATTCCGTCACTCATTTTCATTTACCCAAGAGGATGTAGCCAAATTTGCGGAAGTGACTGGTGACAATAACCCGATTCATATCGATGCAGATTATGCAGCAAAAACGCCCTTCTCTCAACCTATTATGCATGGGTTTTTGGCAGGGAGCATTTTCTCCAAAGTATTTGGTACCATGTTTCCTGGCGAAGGAACCATTTATATGAAGCAAACGATGGAATTTAGACGCCCCATGTTTGTAGATAAAACCTACGAAGCGATTTTTACTGTAACTGAAATAAACAAAGAAAAACACCGGGCGGTAGTAAGTACTCAGATCGTGAATAAAGAAGATGGAAAAGAAACGCTGAAAGGAGAAGCTTTGGTAATGAATACCGAGAAAATTTAATTTTTAAAGATTTTAGTAAAATTACAAAAAAAGTAGCCACTCGAGGGGTGGCTACTTTGCCTATTTCAATTAGACATTTTCAATAAAATCGATTCTTTCCTGAGGAGAACAATTCTTCCAAACCAGAAACCAATCTAACAATTCATCATAATTTTCAAATTCGCCAATTGGATAAGAACGTTTTTGTTCAACCTCTAGACTGATCGCACAATAAGTAATCAGGGCATCCCAAAAAAAATGTTGCAAATCCTCTTTGTTGGTTTTCATTTCTTGTTGCATCGCTTCAAAAAAAATGCTGAAGGTATATTGATTGAGCAAACAACGAAACAGAACGTGATCCCTTTGTAGATCCAGTTTGAAAATAGTGTACTCGGTGATCACGACCAGGATTTTACCACTAAGTAACTCTTCGGCTTGCTCTTTGGAGAGAAAAAAACTCTGATTGATATTTAGCATATATTTTAAATTTGTTCCATCACTGCGTGTTTTGTAAGGGAGTCTATTGCTTGGACGCTCCCTAAATTCATTCATTTGTTGGTATCTTCTTTTTTGGCTTGGTGCACTTTTATATTTTCTTCTCTAATCCAGGTTTTGGCACTCTCTAGGTCGTCAAACTGCCTTACCTCGATGTATTTGGTGAGCTCGCTGAGCGAACGATTGACCGCAGATTGCACAAATATGTCTTTGGGCATCACATAGGCCGCTCGTTTGAGCGAAGAATTCATAAATCGGGGAAATAACTCTTCTATTTGAAATTTCTGCTGATCCTGAGATAAAACCTTGGTATTGCGAGTATCAGTAATGAAACTGGTTGCTTCGGTTTCATCCAGCATATCGAGGCCTTTGGATATGGTATCTCGATACTCACCCTGTAGCATAAAGCGATCGTTCCACAAAGCAATAATGCTATTGAGTGCTTCATCATAATAGATCATACCCTTTTTTGTTACAATCTTTTTGTCCATAATTTTACTTGAATAGGTTTATAATTTTTTTAATACTATTGATCAGGCCAAGGGTTTTGAAAGGCCGGATTATTTACAAAAGAAGAATCGGTCAGCATTTGAAGAAAAAAGATGATGTCTTCCTTTTCTTTTGGTGTAAGTGCCAAACTTTTGCCTCTGATTTCATTACTGGCTGCGGTAATGAGCGGATCCAGGTTGGCGGTCGGTTGAATATGTTCGTTGTAGTGGTCCAATACTTCTTGCAGCGTTTTAAAGCGTCCATCGTGCATGTAGGGAGCAGTAAGCGCAATGTTTCTGAGCGAAGGCGCACGCATTTTACCATGGTCGGTGGCCCTACCCGTAATGGCCCCTAAGCCCAGGTCATTGGGGATCACATCCAACCCATTGTTATGAAAAGTGTTCAAGGTAGTAAGGTTGCTTCCGTGGCAATCACCACAATTCCCTCCTCTTAAAGGAATGGGAGCCGCTGGTTCGGGATGGGTAAAGAACAAGTCAATGGCCCTACGTTCCCTTTCAGTAGCTTGTACTTCACCTCGGGCGATTTGGTCATAACGGGTACCTGCCGAGATGAGGCTGCGTTGAAACTGAGCCAATGCCTTGGCCACTCGATCAGGGGAGATGGTAGCCGACCCAAAAGCCGCCTTGAATTTATCTTGATAGGCTGGAATGGCTTCTATCTTGGTCACCAACTCGGTGAGTGTCAGGCCCATTTCGCGCTCGTCTTGAATGGGTTGTAGCGCTTGTTCCTCCAGACTATTGGCTCGGCCATCCCAAAAAAAACGATCGACCCATAATAGGTTCACCAGTGACATGGCATTGCGGGTGGTCGTTCTCCCATCAATCCCTACACTTACTGCGAGCCCATCAGTAAACGCTTTGGCGGGCTGATGACAAGTAGCACACGAAACTTGATTGTTTTTGGAAAGTCGTTTATCAAAGAATAAATGACGTCCCAAGTCTATGCCTGCCTCGGTCATGGGGTTGTCATCTGGAATGGTAAAACGGTTACCAAAATGGTCGGGAGTTTTAAACTCAAAAGGGCTAGGAGCAGGTGAATTGTCAGTTTTTGGCTTACAAGCAACCAATAGAGCTCCCAGAATAAGGATTTGTGATAATTGATTATAAAATAATTTCATGCAATTGTAACAGACGGTTTTTATAAACATTGGTATACGGTACTTGGGTTTACTCAAATGAAAAGAAGACAACAAACGAAATGGTTTGCGCTTTCTTAAGTAAAGCGGTACAAATGTATGATTGATTGTATACAAAAAGCCCTTATTACATTTTAATGAAAATTACTAACCAATATAAGCAGAAATGTTTTTTTTGAAAAAAAAACACTTGTAAAATTAAACAGTAAATCTTTGATAATCAGTGGTTTATTTGAGTTGCGAAAACTTTTTTCAAAAAAAACACCTCCCATCTACTACCTTTTATGATTTGGAGTGTCCTATGGGTGTAAGTAATCAAACGATATGGGTTTAAGTTACATCTTGCAATTCAGCATGCGCACACTATGATCATTATGAAAAAAACAGTTCTCACGAAAAGTGGTTGGAAGTTCCAGCCACTTTTTTTTATGTTTGAATTCATCACCATGATTTCTACAATATGTCACCATCATTTTCACAAAAAGAATTCAATTACCTCGAGGATACCGATTTTTTGCTGACCAAACATCAAATAAACGAAAAGTTGATGCGATTGCTAGAGCAAACCCGCCAAAGCCTCAAACAAGTCATAAGCAATCTGAATTTTAATTTTCCCCAAGGTATTGACCTTCAAAAGGGGAAGATATCAAAAGGGGAGCAATACCGCCAACTTCCTTATTGGGTGTTAGACTACCCCAAGAAATATACTCAAAACGATATTTTTTCTTTCCGAACAATGATTTGGTGGGGGCATGAACTCAGTTGTACGCTCATGCTGGCCGAAGAAAGCTGGGAACATTATCGGTCAACCATTCTTCAGAACCTCTCAAATCAATTAGAAACCAACTGGTACATTGGGGTCAATACGACTCCTTGGGAATATCATTTCGAAGAAGATAATTATCTGAAATTAAGTGACTTGAGTATGCTTGACTTAGAGCAATTGTTTAAGGAAAAGCGTTTTGGGAAAATTGCTTGTAAACTTGAATTAACTAAGGTGATGGAGTTGCCAGACTTTGCCAGCACACATTTTAAAAAAATGATCAATTTATTGCAATGAATTCACCGTTGAGTGGTTTTTTAGGGAGTATCTAAAAAATAACCTCATCTATCCGCAAAACCACTGGCTCTAATAGGGAGACTATTTATTACATCCTCCCTTACGTTGTGCTCGATCCAGTATGAAATCAAAAAACTGATTGAACCAAATGACCGAATTAGAAAATTTCTGGGATGTTACTTTGGCAAGGCAAACCTTTCCCCAATTTTTATATATTTGAGGATTCATAATACAATTGATCCACAAAATAATCCTTGGTGAATTGAAAACCTTACTAAAAAACTACATTTTACGCATTAGTCAACTCAATAACTGGATTGGAAAAAATACGGCCTGGTGTACCACCTTTTTAGTGCTGTTGGTGTGCTTTGATGTATCGCAGACTTATTTTTTCAAAAAAACATCGGTCGCTTTTCTAGAACTCGAGTGGCATCTTTTTGCCTTGGTATTTTTATTTTGTGCTGGTTATAGCTTGCGCCACGACAAACACGTACGGGTAGATGTGTTTTACAATCGCATGAACGCCCAACAACAAGCCTGGGTCAATTTATTGGGCGTGGCTATTTTTTTAATTCCTTTTTGCGCGGTCATCATTTATGCTTCTTACAAATATACCCTGGTATCGTTTGGCTATCAGGAGGGGTCTCCCAATCCTGGTGGTTTACCCGCCCGTTACCTTATCAAAGGAGCCATTCCATTAGGGTTTCTATTTTTACTTTTACAAGCCATTTCTTTGCTCTTTGAATCCATTTTAAAAGTATTAGGAGTATCTCTAGATGAACTAACCAATCGTTGGCAAGATCAGGACGATGCCCACAATCATCAGGCTCCAGCTGAAACGAGTACCCGAGGTAGCAGTGTTTTTGGCGTCATCAAAGTGATTTTCTTATTAGTGGGCATATTGGTATGTGCGTCGCTATTCTTGGGTGTACAATTGCCCATGCCATTGTTTTTACAGCTTTTTTTGTTGGTTTTTGTGGCCATACTAGCTGGTTTTCCAGTAGCCTTTACATTGGGAGGGCTCTCTATTTTGTTTGGGTTGGCTATTTTCAATCTCAACTTCTTTTACCTGCTTTCGCTTAGAATCTACGGTATTATGAACAACGCTGTGCTCATGGCGGTGCCGCTGTTTGTATACATGGGCATTATGTTAGAAAAGTCAGGCATTGCCGAAAGACTGCTTGAAACCATGGCCTTGCTTTTTGGTCGCCTAAAGGGAGGTTTGGCCATTTCGGTGGTCGTTGTAGGTGCTTTGTTGGCCGCTTCTACTGGAATCGTAGGGGCTACTGTCATTACAATGGGGTTGATCAGCTTACCAACGATGATTCGCCGGAAATATAGTGTAGAGTTGGCAGCTGGAACCATTGCTGCTTCGGGTACATTGGGGCAAATCATCCCTCCAAGTGTGGTGCTGGTGTTGTTGGGGAGTGTATTGAATATTTCGGTGGGAGACTTATTTACGGGGGCCTTCATTCCAGGATTTGCCCTGGTATTACTTTATTTTCTTTATATTTTGGGATTGACCATTGTGCGACCCGATATGGCTCCTGCGATGCCCAAAGAAGAATTGCAAGCTTTCAAGACAGAAGGAATGTGGCGACGCATTTTATCGGCTTTTGTTTTGCCTCTTTTGTTAATCATTGCCGTGCTGGGATCTATATTTGCCGGGATTGCCACCCCTACTGAGGCCGCGGCAGTAGGTGCATTGGGGGCTACTTTGTTGACATTGTTTCAGAAGAAGTTATCGTTAAAGGTACTCCGTCAAGT
The DNA here is from genome assembly GCA_937899305.1 of uncultured Cytophagaceae bacterium. Taxonomy (GTDB): domain Bacteria; phylum Bacteroidota; class Bacteroidia; order Cytophagales; family Microscillaceae; genus Microscilla. The sequence continues at coordinate 2,359 of CALDJV010000484.1, read as the reverse complement.
GATGCGATCGACCAGTCATATTACTACGATGGTCTTTTTGATCTTGATTGGAGCCTCGGCTTTTTCATTGATTTTCAGAGGGTTAAAAGGCGATGATTACATCATTGAATTAATCAATTCCAGCAATCTAAACAAGTATACTTTCTTGGCGCTAGTGATGGCGATTATGTTCATTGCTGGTTTTTTTATCGATTTTATTGAGATTATCTTCATCATTGTGCCTGTGGTAGTGGTTACTTTCAAGGCAATGGGGCTAGACTTGCTTTGGGTGGGCATTTTGATGGCCATGAATCTTCAGACTTCTTTTCTGACCCCACCATTTGGTTTTGCCCTGTTTTATCTCAAAGGGGTTGCGCCTCCCGAAGTAAAAACAAGTCAAATTTACCGAGGAGTAGTTCCCTTTATCATTATTCAAGTATTGCTTATTGCTGCTGTAGTCATCTTTCCCGAGATTGTTACTTGGCTTCCTCAATTTTTGAAAGGTAAGTAAAGGAGGTATTCAAATGGGTTTATTAAAAAATATCCGTCGTTTGGGTTTGCTTATGCTAGACATGCGATCGGCCAATCGTGAGAAAGGCAAGCTACACCGTGAAATGGAGGCCCTGTTGCATGCGGTTACCGACCTGTCTCAATATCAAGAAAGTATTTCTTCAAGGATGCTTAAAAAAATGCAATGGTACATGGTAGAAATGGTTTGGATGAGCCAAAAATTTGCCGCCTTGCATCAAAAAAAATTACTGGAAGAAGCGAAGGTGGCCATTGCTTTTTCGGGCGCATTGGGCGGAATATCAGATATTTTGATAGATGATTTAGGCGAAAAAGACTTGACTTCCATTCAAGACTTTTTGCTTAATCCTTCCAAACAAACCCCAGCGTCACCCCTTGAACAACTTTATCTCATTTTTTTTGAGCATTTTGAGGCCAATTTACCCATTGCCTCTAAGGTTTTAGTCCTGGATTATTATTGGAAAACCTTAGAGGCACAATTTGCCAGCCGTCAACAATTCAACTCAGATTTAGCTCGTCCACAGCTGATTAAAATCCTGAAAGACAAGTGTGGTTTTACCACTTTGTTATGTCGGTCCATTATTGATCAAGCATTGTCAGCCCAGGAAACTACGGCCATTTATGAACTCGGAGGGCTGGTACAGTTTATCAATGACATCAACGATTTGCATAAAGACAGCACCCAAAAAATTCTAAATTTTGCCAATAGCTTAGATACCATTGATGCAATCCGTCACAGCCTCATTACTCAGGTATCCGACTGCTTTGAACAGCTCAGAAAACTCCCTTTGGGGCGCAAACAAATGAGTGATTTTTTATTCATTTTTCATAGCTTTGTAATCATTACCTTGGCTCAACTGAATCATTATGAATTTATTTGTGGAGGTAATTATCAATTGGATAGATTTTTGAACTTACCATTGCACAAAACAAAAGTGCAACCCTACCTACGGCGAAATTTTCAATACAGCATTCCCAAAATTCTAAATTATCACTTTTACTATCCTTACAAAAGTACGTTTTTAGATGAGGGAGTTTGAATTTATTGAAGGCATAAGTTTGAATTTTAAAATGGAGCATCTTTATCAAAGTAAGTATCAGCAAATTGATTTTGACTCAAATACTGGTATTATGCAAAACACTTGGACTTCAGATAGCATCTTTATGACCGCTGATGAATACAAGAGTAATTTAGAGAAACTGGTAAATCTTATTCGAGAACACAAGGCAACCAAACAATTGATCAATGCACTCAATTTTGAGTTTACGATTGATATTGAATTACAGCGCTGGACCGACGAAAAAGTAAATAAAATGAATCGGGAATCTGGAGTTAACAAAGTAGCGTTTGTAATCGCAGAAGAGATTTTTTCTCAAATGTCAATTGAACAGACAATGGAGTTTGCCGAAGGTTCGGGCATGGACATACGATATTTCACCACAGCCCCAGAAGCCCGTCAATGGCTCATAGAATAAGGTTTGATCTCGCCTTCAATCAGTTATTTTTTACCGTCATCCTTGCGAATATCACTTTCTTGCTACTGGTTCTTGATTATTTGATGGCAGATTTCTTCTGCAACTTTCTCGAGAATCTCGCCAGTATCCTGAAAACTAACGTTGGTCAATATGCTCAGGCCCAATTGATGTTCGGGATAAATTATTAACCAATTTTGCATTCCATAAATCCCCCCATGATGACGATACACCATGGTATTTCCCTTTCGTAGAATGTTCCAATAATATCCGATCGAAAAATGATAAGGCGTGTCAAAAAAAGTCTGATGAGATGCTTTGACTATTTTGTTTGACTCATCTAAATGATACCTTAAATACTTCGGCATATCTTCTACAG
>CALDJV010000483.1 GCA_937899305.1 uncultured Cytophagaceae bacterium | reverse complement strand
ATACCTTAAAACGATTATTCAGGGTTTGTTTAATCGTAAGCTTGGGCAATTTTCTACGCCCTGATGCTGGTTTATTTCCCACAAAAGCGGCCGCATAGCCACGCATTCCTACGGTAGTACTCAAAGTTTGTCTGCGCGTGCTAATGGGAGTCATCAACAAAGCGGTAGGTTCTATTCTTACCCAGGTTTTATATTCTTCAGACACCAAAAAAGGAGCTTGTACTTGGTTCCATACCCCACTTAACATCTGGCGCAAATTCACTTGCTTTTTGATTTCAGTATCAATGGTTTTACTGATGTAGTCTAACTGGGTATCGATCAACTTATTGGCCAGAAACTTCAGAGGTATTCTAATCGGTCCTAATTTAATTGCTGGTGCCTTGGTCCATTTATAGTTTAAAATACGGGTTTGGGTATTTACCCGCCAATTTCGATCTAAACCTATTTTAGTCAAAAACTTGACCCGGATCCCTAAATTGGTAGAAATGGAACGTTTGATACGCAACCCCAATACTTCGGTATCTACGCCTCCTTTGAGCCAGGTTTTGAGGGGCACCGTAATCTCGAACTGATCTTTTTGATAACCTCGAATCAAAATTGGAGCTTCTTTCCATACTTTCATGGATAAACGGTCTACCTTGGCATAGCTCAAATCATTGATGCGGTACAAAGTCCCCTTGGTTTGTTCATTGACCGAACGCTGTAGGGCAGGAATGGGAATGTTGATGGGTACACTTAGCGTGGAGAGTGTTTTAGGAGGGATTACTTTTTGGTAAGTTTCAGGAGGACCAACCGCCTGAATACGCTTGGCACAACTACTCAACAAAAGAGCGATTGTCCCTATTAGTACCAATAATTTTACTGAGTGGTTAACAATTGATGTCTTTTTCATGTTCTTGATATTTCAAAGAATTTGTCTACTATGCAATAGTTTAATGATTGGCTCAAAGTAACTTCCTGCTAAAATAATTATTATTGTAAAAATTTCCCTAAAAATGAATCATACCAAATTTATTATTCTCAACGGCCTAGCAGGGCTTGTCTTGTTTGTATTGGCCGCCGTGGTGATGGCTTCGGTACTTTCTGGCTCTGTTGATAGCAAATTAAATCTTCGAGCCCTGCTGCCAGTAGTGGCCATTCCATCTGGTCTTATCTTCGGTTTTATCACCGCTTTGTGGCTTATTTTCCGGCAACAACCCAATTTTAAGAAGGCTATTTTTTTTATAATTGCAGAACTCGGTATATTTATTATCACAGTTTTGCGTTTAATATAAAGCTCCGAGCATGACCAACCCTTGCATTTTTGGCTAATTAACCGGGAAAAATACCAACACGATGACTCACAAAAAAGCTGCTCAACGTATTGCCAAGGCTCAGAAACTAAATTTGACCAGTTTGGATTTATCTGGCCTGAAGCTGACCAAAATTCCTCGTGAGGTATTCACCCTCAAACAATTGAAACAACTCATTATTCGGCAAAACAACTTGAGTGAGATACCCAAGGAAATAGTGTACCTGCCCAATCTCAACTATTTGGATATCAGCCACAATCAGTTGTCATACTTGCCTTTCCAGATGAAGGATTTGGCATTGCTACAATACTTTAACCTAAGTCATAATCACATCAAGGAGTTGCCCTACGAAGTACAGGAATTGGTACATCTCGAGTATTTGGATTTGAGCCACAACCAATTGATCACCATTCCTACCGAAATAGAGACCTTGATTCATTTGACGTATTTGGATTTGAGCCATAATGCCCTCATTAGTTTACCATCGGTAGTAGTGCAGTTGCCTAAATTGCAGCAATTGTATGTCTACCCCAACCGCATTCAGAACATACCCGCTGAAATGCTTCAGCACCAGTCTTTTTTCAAAAAAAAGCAAAACGCTTTATTGAAAATCAAGGAGTATTTTAGACAAAATGAGGATACTTTGCTATTTATCTGTGAGGTTTGTGAAGGCACGGGATTTATTGGTGAAAAAATTTGTTATGTATGCCGTGGTAAGGGGAGTTTTAGAAGTGTAGAGCTACAGTATTTGGTAGAAGAGCTCAAAAAAATTACCCAAAGCCGAAACCGAAAAGCTTTAGAGCAGGAAGAGTTAAAAAACCTCAAAGATGAGCTCAGTCAGGAGGTAAACCAACGAAATGGCGCAAACAATCCACTCCGGCAAGAGTACACGGTGACCCTTCAAAACTATGAACGGGCCATCGGCATTATTGCTGAAATCTTAACCCAAGAACAAGAGCTTCAAAATATGGTGATTTCAGAACTTAAGGAAGGGTATTTTACTGATGAGCTCATGAAACGTACCCACGAATCGCATGTGGATGACATAGGGGTGCGTCGTGAAATAGCCAACGAACGTATTTTGCATAAAAAACAAGACATTGAGAAGCTCAACGAAAAACTCAAGTACATTTACACCCACATCCAATCCTTGGGACAGGCGCAATAATTGCTTAAGTAGGTTACTTTCTAGTACTAATAGGAATTTAACCTATAAGGTTAGCTCAACAGGCATTACCAACAAGTAACATCAAGTAAAGTACAATAGACGAAAATAACCTATTCAATCGCTTGTCAGGTTTATAAAGTTTACAAAAATACAATGAAAACCCTTTTCACAGCACTTGTCCTAGCTACGCTCGGAATGAGTGCGTCCGGTCAAAGTATCTCTGGCATTGTCAATAGTTACGCTCGCGTCACCGCAATTAATACAGGTACCAATGTAGTAACCATTGATAACCTCAGTGGTAGTATCATAGATTTTGATGCAGGTCAAAAAGTATTGATCATCCAGATGAAAGGCGCCACCATTGATGGTTCCAATACAGCTTCTTTTGGTGACATTACTGCTTACAACAACGCCGGAAATTATGAGATGGCTTCCATTCAATTCCTCAATGATATTGGTGGAGGCAGTTACGAAATCACCCTGGATAATATTACACGTGCTTATTCTCCGGGTACCCCTGGTGGTTATGTTCAAGTCGTGAGTGTTCCTCAATATACCAATGTTACGGTGAATGGTACCGTCACTGCTACTCCGTGGGACGAAACCCAGGGCGTTGGAGGCGTCGTTACTTTTGAAGTAAGTGGTACCTTTACCTTGGGGGCCAATATCGATGTAAGCGGTCAAGGCTTTGCGGGCGGGACCGTAAATGCCACCGCAGATGGAGGATGTACGAATAGTTTTGATTATGCCCGAGACGCTGGGGCCGGAAGTGGTACCCATCAAGCCCGCAAAGGTTTGGGCATTACCGATGAAATTACCAATATGGAATACGGAAGAGCCAACCTGGCCAATGGCGGCGGCGGTGGCAATACCCACAACGCTGGTGGCGGCGGTGGCGGCAACTTTACCGTAGGAGGCATAGGAGGTACTGGTTGGCCTGGGGCAGGTACTTGTTCGGGCGGAGTAGCCAATGGGGGCGGTTTAGGAGGTGCAGCCCTGAATTATAACCCTGGTACCAATAAAATTTTTCTGGGTGGCGGTGGCGGTGGTGGCCAACAAAATAATGCCGATGCCACCCCTGGTAGTGCTGGTGGAGGAATTATTTTGATTCGTACCAACATTTTAACTACCGACTGTATTGCCACCCATGAGTTGATTGCCGATGGAAACGATGCTGCGATCACTACTGGCAACGATGGAGCAGGTGGTGGTGGAGCAGGTGGGGTTATTTTATTGGAAGTAAATACTTACACCTTGCCTTGTGCAATCAATGCCCACTCCAACGGTGGAAACGGAGCCGATGTAAATCATTTTGATGCCCACGGTGGCGGCGGTGGCGGTGGAGTAGGCGCCTTATTGGTGAGTAACGCTCCTCCATCTCCTGCGGTGTTTAACAGTGCTCCGGGTAATCCGGGTACCGATTGTAACACAGGTAGCCCCCCTTGTGCGGCCTCAGGTGATGATGGAGGCACTTGTACTACTTGTACTTCTACTGGTTGGACGGTGCCTGGCACAACCATTCCATTACCCATTGAACTAGGTAGTTTCAGGGCTCGCCTCACTACAAGTGGTACTGTAGACATACGTTGGGTAACGATCAGTGAAAAAAATACTTCTCACTTTGAAATTGAAAAAACTCAAGATTTCAAAAGTATCCAGTCACTTACCCGAAAAAAAGCCGTAGGAAATTCCAATGTATTGCAATCTTATCAGGTTACTGATCCCTATCCGACTACTGGCATTACTTATTATCGCCTAAAATCGGTTGATTTTGATGGAACCACTTCTTATTCTAAATGGGAGGCCGTCAATTATGAAGTGAGTGAAATGACCCTGGAAATGTTTCCTAATCCGGCTGACGAAGTAGTACAGCTACAGTTTACCGGAATAAAGTCAGGAAATGTAGATGTGGTGGTGGTCAATGCACTGGGGCAAACGGTTTTGTCTGTTTCGGCCAACGGAGCACAAACTCAAACCTTGCCCATTTCTACGGCTCGCCTTAAGTCGGGAGTGTATACACTCAGGGTACACTATCAACAACAGGTGTATTACAAACAACTCATTGTCAAACATTAAGTAATTCGTAAAAAACAAAAATCCTGATGATGATGACCATTCATCATCGGGATTTTTAATAATCATTGAGTTCATTTTTTGCCTCACCCCATGGCGTCGGTTTCTACACAATGAGATACTTTAAGACGCAAACCCAATAATAATATTTCATTGGCCCAGATTTCTTACGTTCTCCGATCTTTGGTGCTTCCAAATACAACCCAACTAGAGCCATCATAGCATAAACTTTACAACCCAAACAACGCCTTCATCCCCAAATAAGCCCCAGCTATGCTACCTAAGGTAGTACGTGGATACGTCTTCATTCTACCTGTATCAATTATTTGTGATTCGATAGGCAAGGACTTATTGGGTACGTTTTTAAATTCAGTCTCTGCTTTAAATGAATAGTGACCTTGATAAGGTGCAGGTTCCAAGGTATAAGTGATCTTGATATAATGATGCATTTTGCGGGTAAGGTGCTGTTGAACTCTCAAGGAAGTACCCATATCCCAAAAATACAGGTTAAAATTGGCTTTGAATCGATAGCGTAGTTTTGCCTGCGTTTCGTTCCATTGATTTTGAATCATTGCCCAAATCATTGTTCGATCGCTAACAGGCACCTTCTCCGAAGGCTGGTATTCTATAATCAGGTGATAAAAATCCTGTTCGGCAACCTGCAAGCTATCAATTTGAGGCTTCCCTAAATTATGCGTAATCGTATTGACATATGTCGCAATGCTACCTTGCATCACTACTCCGGCAAACACACTTAGTATTTTTAATTGCCGCTCAATATTAGCGCTATCTATAGTAAATGGACCCTTAGAAGAAAGTATCAAAGCATATTTCTCGTAAAAAGCATATTCAACATACATGTGGGTTTTGGTACCTTTCAAAGTTTCGGTCACGTTGAGCTCCAAGCAAAAAGTACCTGGTGCAGTAGCATCAGGAAAAGCACCAATCCGCATAGTATCCTGATAACCGTATTGCTCTTGGGTATGTTGGTGCTGGGCTTCAATAATACGTTGGCTTAGCAACTGCTCGAGCGAATCACGACCGTATTTCTGTTCCAGCCGGGGAGGCAGTTCTTTTATATTCACCCAAATGGTTTGGGCGGAGATCAGGTGGCTAGATAGCAACAACTGGATACAAAGCAGAGTAAAGCGTAATAAAGGCATCGTTTGTAACATCTTTAGACTCGCCAGGCTCTCGAGAGCCTGGCAGGTCTGATTAAAAAAATGAATGATAGATTAAATCCGAAGTCCGAGCCTCACTAACCTTTGCCAATCACATTCTTGGGTACATCACAACCTACAATGCGTGGCATGTTGTTCATCTCTGCAATGGTATTGTGAGCATCGATGCCTGCAAAGGCATCTGGTAAGGTATCGGCTTCAAAAATACGGGGGTTCCCATCCGACATGGTACATTGCAAACGTACTCGGTCACCTCCCCGTATTTGACGGGCTTGGTGGTGGGTAAGCGAACAGTCAGCAAACTGGCTCGCCCAATAGTGGTTACTTTTTAGGATTGTTTTCATTGTTTTGTGATTTAGTGATTAAAAATAAGTAAAGTTTGAAGGTAAAAACAAGCTCATCCGCGAAAAATCCCGCTTGTACTACAGTAATTGAACGCGAGCCGGGGATTACGCTGAAAAAGAAGGCAGTACCAAGTACCGCCTTCTGGTATCCAACTAGCCAATCACCAACGCCCTATTTTCAGGAGCAAATCGGTGATGGTGGGGCACCACTGTGTGGTATATTTTTAT
>CALDJV010000482.1 GCA_937899305.1 uncultured Cytophagaceae bacterium | reverse complement strand
AAAACTCATATTAGTTGTTAAGTTGACAGCATTGCGCGAGGACGCGTGCGCTAGCTTTGGGCAGAAATAAGTCTCGGCCTTACAACGCTTCGTTTTATCCTCCGGTTTTTCTAACTTAGTAACAACGAAAAAGTAGCCTTTGGCTTTAAATAAGTTGGAAACAACCACTGGGTTGCTTCAAGTTTTCGTCTGTGGACTATGGACCGTTGACTGTGAACAAATCGAATTTTTATTTTTTATGAATTAACTTCACCTCTCAAACCAAACAAACACCCCATGAAAACCATACTTTTCCATCTCACCGTGTTATACATTCGCCTAAAAGGCTACAAAAAAATATTTATGCAGGATCCTGTGTGGTACGAAAAATTTCGGAAAGACGATGTGTTTGATGTCCCCAAGAAGTTGGTGAAGTCCTTTCGAGTGCGGGATTTTAAGGTAGCCGAAACCAAAGTGACTGAGATAGCGCCCAAGGCAGCAGGCAAAGACGATTTTGTGGTCTTGCTTGTACCCGGAGGGGCCATGATTGGTGGGCCTGGCCAGCATCATTGGGACAGTATACAGTACATGGTCAAGAAAACCCAGGTGAAATTCTGGCTCGTGGATTATCCCAAGGCACCTGAGCACAAAATTACCCAGATCAGCCAAAATATGGACGAGGCCTATGCCGAGGCCCGCAAAACCTACGAACCTTCGCAAATCATCTTGATGGGCGATTCGGCGGGAGGCAACTTGATATTGACTTTGACTCAACGCTTGATCAAAAACGGAGAAACACCTCCCAAGGCGTTGATTCCCATCACCCCGGCAGTAGACGTCACTTTCACCAACGAAACCATTGACTTACTAGATAAACGTGATCCATTGCTGAGTAAAACAGGGGTGTTGTCGGCCGCCCAAATGTCTTCTGGTGGGGTAGACTTGGCCGATCCTATGATGTCGCCCATCAATGGAAGTTTTGAGCAGTTTCCCAAAACGTTGATGTTTTTGGCAGGGCAAGACATTTTGTATCCTGATGCCAAAGTGGCCGCTTATGAAATGAAAAAGGCGGGGGTACCGCTAGAGGTCGTAGACGAAACCCGAATGATTCACATTTGGCCTTTTCTACCTGTCATGCGGGAAGCCAAAGAGGCCTTGAAAAAAATCTGTGATTTTATTGATCAGAACCGGCGTTGATCTGAGTATACCAAAAGACCAAGTAAAGCAACCAGGTTTTAATAACTTGGATTGGGCGATTCTACAATTTACTGGAAACCGTTTTCAAGCTTTGTATGACAACGACTTCAATGGTTTTACCGATGCAAAACCATTGAAGCCTATCTTGATGCGATATGAAAGCCTAAGTGCTATTTGTTGTCAAAGCCTGGCAATGAGTACCTCAAGGTTTTTGGGCACAATTAATCATAGACGCACATTTAGTGAGTGGGGTATCCGAAACTCCTAGCCATTGAATTGCTTCTGCTTCGTTTGGAAAGTGGTGTATCTCGAACTGATTTTCTAATTTCATGTCAATAAATTCCTGAAACATTTGACAAGCAGATAGTTTGGTGACAAACCCTTCTGGAACTATATGGAGGTATTGTTTGACGCCCAAATCTACCCAACAACGATTGAGTAACTGAGCCATCCAAGTCTGTTGGTCAGGGTTGATGGGGTAGTCAAAATTGACGCAACGGGTATAAACTACCGTAGGTTTACATTCCTGTGAGACCTTCATCCATTTTTTCATCTCAAACTCAAAATCCTGGTCATCCATCTCAGAAGTTTCAGGAAACCAGTCAGAAAAGAGCGCATCCAGTTGTTTATCATAGTGGTGCGATGCGTATTTAGACCTGTAAAGTGTTGTTCTTGAATTCATAATTCGGTTAATGTATTGGTTATTAATAATGGTGTCTGCTGTAGCTTGCCCAAGTGTTGTTTGATTTACTGCACCAAAGGGTCGTATTTGAACATTAAAACAGCCGCCGATAAAGTGGTAGCAATCGCGGGATGATAGGCAACGCTTTGGTTTGAGCTATCAGCTGGCCAATTGTTCAGGAAGATAAACCCTTAAGATGTCTCGTGAGGAAATGCTTGTTTGTTTGGAAAGTGTTTGCTGTGGTGGTGGGAAGCATATTTGATTCTATGTAATCCTATTACTTGGTGCATGATTTATCAGTTTAATTATTGATAGTCAAAGGGAGATAACGCGCTTACAAGTAATGACCTGATCCAATAGCGGTTAAAAGAATTGCCCCTGTTGTGCCTAATTTAAATCTCCGGTTATTTTTTATCGAACTGTATTATTTGTAAAAAGTTTGGTTTTTTGGGGATAAAATTGAATAAAAAATAGATTAAGGGTGTTTTTGTAGGTTATTATTTGGTGAGTGGGGGGCTTGAGTTGGTATTTTAAATACAACTGTCAAGAGTTGATCAAATAAAGGAGTGAAACAAGCGCAATGGGGCGTTTCTAAGGGATAAGAAAATAATTACTTTCCCATTTCAGAACTTTGGCACAGTCT
>CALDJV010000481.1 GCA_937899305.1 uncultured Cytophagaceae bacterium | reverse complement strand
CAACCAGATATTACACCAAATTTGGATTACTTTATTTTTTCCGTTTTACTAAGTATTGTCAGGGACAAAAAGAATTTCGAGCAATGAAACACGAATCATAAATCTTGAAGCTATTTTTACAAGCACAAAAAAGGCAAGCCCGATGGCTTGCCTACCTTAATATAACATATAAAACCTAGTCCGAAATCCAAAACAATTAGCCTAAAACCCAGCGTTGGGCGGCTTTCTCATCTTTGAATGTCTTGGTGTTCAGCATATAGTGCAAAGTATTTTGGTTGTTTTCGAGGTAGGTTCTGATTGCAACTTCTCCAAAAATATTGTCTGGATTGATGATCGCCAAGTGCTTCAATCCCGCTTGAAACATGCGCTTGTTCCAATGATCGTTGAGCCAAGCTTGCTCCGCTTTTTTTACTGCCCCAAGCTTTATCGCATTCAAAATCAAGGCGGGCTTTGACTGAGTAGATTCCGTAAATAACTGATACGCTTTTTCAAATAGGCTGGTCATTTGATCACTTCCCAGAAAACCATCAATATTAATCATTAAACATTGACTGACACTGCATTGCTCAATGTTTGCCTTTTTGTCTTTGTATAGCAACTTCTTTTTGTTCTTCATATTACTTTCCAATGGTCATTTTATTTGTTACAAAGGTCTCATATTTCATTTGAGGAGGAAAATCATTTTTCAGCAAAAATACACCTGTGTAATAATTTTGTTTGAAAAGTGCGAATAGTCGTCAAGGTTTCAAGCATTCGGTAACAAGCTGTTTTTGAGTGATAAACTACGAATAACGCTCGACAAGTACCAAAAGAGTGCGTGATACCAATGCTCCAGACACAGGTAATTTTTGAATGATATACATCAAATTACACGTAACAAATATTAAAACAACAAACCAAGTTAGAAGGACTGTCTCGTTAGTCCTACCAAGTTTTTCCAAGAGAAGGTATTTTAGAACATTTATACCTAAAATATAATTTGGGTTGAAATATATGATGTCCCCCAAATCCCTAAAATCAGGCATCGATCAGTCTGTGGAGACACAGGCTGAGGCGACAAGGGTAATTATCAGGATAAAAAAACTTTAACCTGATAGCTATAAAATGTCCAGTATATTAAAACAACAGACCACATTAGAAAGGCTAAATCTCTATGAACGACAAAGGTTAATCCAATAGGTATTCGTCTATGTTTTTGTGAAACTGATGCGACAACACCTTCGTGAGTATTTTCAGGTAATCACTTTCTTCAGATTTGACATCAAACGTTTTGTCGTGCAACAACTTGGGCTCATATATTCGGCGTGGCTTCTGATCATGATGACTATTTTTACGAAACACATTTTCAGGGCGACGATAATGCTCAATGGTTTGGGGCATGGCCAACACCAGGTATTTTTGTTGAGCTCCCAACTTGGTAGTATACTGGTGTATCCCTCCTTCATTACGAAAATACAAATAAGGCAACACTCCTTTGATTTGCATCTCCACCCCAACTAGCAGCTCAGGTGAAGGCCGCTTGCGTTTTTTATAAGGCTCCCAACGGTAAATATTTCTATTTTTAGGCTTTTTGGCAGGAGCATCTTCGGTAGGTTCTTCGGTCACGTCTCCATTCTCATCATCACCTTCTTCTTCTTCTTCAATTACCTGATTCAAGTCAGGCAAAACGCCCACATCACCATCCAGGTATCCTTCGTGGTTGAACCAAAGGGTGTACGCCTCTACCGATAAATCGAAAGCCTTAGCCAAATCGATGTACAGGTCGGTCAGGTAAAATAAAATAGATGTGCTGCCATACACTCCCAAGGTACATACTCCAAATTCTGGGTTCTCGAGGGCTACCAACTGAGCTTTAAGCTTGAAAAAACCCTGAACCCAAACTTTAAACTGGGCGTGTAGTTCCACTTCACGGTTTTCCTCGTAACCATTCAGCACCAAAAAATTGTCGGACTCGATTTGACCAATTTCGTCAAACGACCTTTCAAATTTTTGCTTCAGGTTGGTCAAGTCATAATAGTTTTTCCGTTGATGCTCGTCTTTCCAAAAATCACTCTCTTTTTTACGTTTTTTGGCTTTTTGCAGTCTTCGCTCGAGTTGGTCAATCTTACTTAGGAAGCGGGCATAGTAGCTGCCTTTGTCAATGGTGTTGGTTTCGCGACGAAAGCGAGTGGCCAATGTCATAAAATCGATGAATTTAAGCTTTTCGCTTTCGCTGACCAATCGCTGGGTAATCTCAATGTCTTCTCGACGTTGTATCTCAAAAATGATTTTCTTGTAGGAATCTTCTACTGCACTCTCGAGGAGCTCTATCTTTTTGTTTTTAATTTCTTTTCGCTTGGCGGCCAAGGCCACTTCGTCCATCAAATGGATGTCTATTTGCAAAGGGAGATTGAAATCGTATTCGTTGAGTACTTGCGAAAAAGGAATGATGAGCTGCTTTTGCAGGGTACGCTGTAAAAACCGGGCCCCATAGTTGGCATTGTACCCCTTTTTACCCAGGTAATCCAACACTTCAGCACGAATGCTTACTTCCAGCTTTCGTCCTTTGATGCCTTCTCGTTTCTTAATCAAGTCCACCTCCCGGTCAATGATTTTACGCACTACGGTTTTTTCTAAGGGAGCAAAAGCAATCACTCGATCCAGACGGTTGAACAACTCAGGCCGGAAATAAGCCTGTACCTCAGATTTGAAATGCTCCGCCGCTGCATCTACCTCGTTTTTGGTTTCCACAAAGCCAATTGATCCCGTTTGGAACGAGCGCGCTCCAATATTGGAAGTCATGATGATGATGGTGCTACAAAAATCAGCCACTCGTCCCCGAGCATCAGTCAAACGGCCTTCTCCGAGTATTTGTAGCAACAAGTCATAAAAAGAAGGGTGCACCTTTTCTAATTCATCAAACAACAAGACCGAAAACGGGTCCTGACGTACCGAAGAGGTGAGCAAGCCCTCGCCCCCGACGCCATCTCCAGTAAGGCGCATAATAGCTTGTATATCAGTGTATTCGCTCATATCAAAGCGAATCATCTTACTGCGATTGCCAAACATAAACTGAGCCAACACCTTGGCCATTTCGGTTTTACCCACTCCGGTGGGCCCCACAAAAAGCAAAGACGCCAGCGGCTTGCCCCGCCGAACTACTGCTGCTTTGATGGCGACCATCAAGTTGGCAACCGTATCGATGGCTTCCTGCTGCCCGTAGATATTCCCTTGAAAATAACTTTTCATTTTGGCAATGTCCAGTGGTATCTCAGGATTAATCATAAACTCAGGCATCCCGGTTTCCTGACAAAAGCGCTCAAAAATGGCGGCTTTGTCAATAATTTTGATTTCTCTTTTTTCTTTGTCGGAAACAATGGAGGCCAAGAAATGAATGGTTTTACCCGGAAGTTCAGAATAGGGTGTGTACCACTGCTGCAAGCGCAAGATTTCCTGCACAGCATCTTCTTCTACCGCGCAATCTTTTTTGGTGGCAATTTGATTGGTCTTTTCGGTGATGATTTCCAGAATTTGCGCATTGGAGAGCTCTTCAATGGTAATACTAGTCAACAAACCCAAATACCCCGGAGCACGCATCTCAATCCGAGAAGCTTCTTCAGGAGTACACTCACTGATGACGGTAATCTCACCCCGAGAAATGTAGTCTCGTAAGTAATCGGCCATCGACATATTGTTGCCCACGTATTGTCCTACCTCAAATAACTCGGCAAAATTACTTACGTACAATATGTCTCCGCTTTTACGCAATTCGCGACACACATCGGCCAAGTATTCTTCCCAGCTTCCTAGTCCAGTCAAACGGTGGAGTAATTGGGCGGCTGATACTTCCCATATCGCATTTTTGGCCAAGCCGTGTTGTCCTTTGATACGGCAAAATTCTTTGACCAGGGCCGTTTTGCCTTTTCCCGATCCTCCTACCATCAAGACACTACTGCGATGTTTGGCTTTCATCGTAGTGAGCAACAGGTCAAACTCCTTTTCGAGCCCAAACAGCTCCACATCGTCTACTTGCAGACGTTGAGCGATTTTGGGTAAAATGGCTTCTTGTTCTCGCTGTTGAATGTCTTCTTGCTCGGCCAGGGTATAAAACTCAAACTCGGTAGGCACAGCATAAATTTTGGTTTCTGAAAACCACTGGGTAGTTAAAATAGAGGTAGGTGATTCAAAACGTTTTTTACGAATAAACTCTAGTTGAATATTGTCTTTCAGATTTTCTTGTAATTCTTCCACAGAGTTACCTGCTGATTGCACTCCAAGGACCGGAATAAACCCAAGAAACTGATGATGGTGGTTTTCCAGATAAAAGCAATCGAATTTCAAGGTATGTTTTGGGAAAAATTGCTTTTTGGAGGCTTCCAAGTCCACTTCTACTATGGTGTGTTGCAGGTCTTGATCCAACACATATTTCAACAAGGGGTGGAAGCTGCCCTTGGTCAACAGATTTTTGTGAATGGCTTTATACAGCTGTCTGGCCAAGCCATGCTCCGTAATGTTCAAACGAACGATGTCGTTGAAATGCAAAGGTGATACAATGGTGGTACCAGAAAGGTGGGTGGTTTCGGTGATGAGTAAGTTGAGTTTGATTTTTTTCACTGTACAAAGTTTACTTGATTAGTATGCGGAATAACAAATGGCAAAATAATGAATTATTTGAGGAATGGAAAGCTTGATAAAATGTTCGTGCCCCCATTACTCTATGAAAATTGGTAGTGAGGGCATTGCCAACGGCGCCGAGAACCGTAAAGGCCAAGATAGCCACTGGTTTTTCCAGGCATAATATTTTTAAAACCAATCATTACCTTCTATATTGCTATGCCTGCGATCCTTTCAAACTATACTATGTAACACGTTCGCAATAACTGTCCAATTTAGTTTTATTTAGCTACGCAGAGCTTGAACTTCGTTCTGCGGTTCTCTTCGCTACACTTCGTTCCTTTTATTGCCCGTAGCCCTGCTACGAGCGCAAAACTTGTCCTGTAAGGAACTCTGAGGTTTAGCCTCGAGTAATTTCACTAAAACCTCGACACTTATTTTGAAAGCGTTACTATATTATATGACCTTTAATTGAGAAACCGACATTTATGAGTTTTAATACTTTGACCGGAGTAAATATTTTGGTAGTGGACGACCAAAGCGAAAATTTACAGACCATTACTAATTTTTTAGAAGAAGCCAACCAAGGCTATGACTTACTGACCGCCTCTAACGGCCAAATTGCCTACAATGTGGCCCAAAAACTATTGCCTGACTTGATCATCAGCGACTGGGACATGCCTCATATGAATGGCCTGGAAATGACCAAGGCCCTCAAGAAAAACCCGGTAACCGCCGATATTCCTATTTTGCTGATTACGGGTGTGTATACTACTTCCGAAAACCTCAAAGCAGCACTCGATGCAGGTGCGCTCGACTACATGCGCAAACCGATCCAAAAAGTAGAGCTTTGGGCTAGGGTAGCATCTGTACTCAATCTGATGAGTTCTTATCGTACAATCAAAGATCAGAACCAGGAAATAGAACGCAAAAATCGCTTGATTAAGGAGCAAAAAGATCGAGAGTTGAACACCAAAATTTTGGAGCTCAATCAAAAAACTCAAGTATTGAAAACCATCCGGGAAAGGTTAGAAAAACTCCAGACCTTGTCCGAAACCGAAGCACTGGAAGTAACCAAAATCATCCGGTTTATCGAGAAAAGCATGGATATGGAAAATGAGTGGCAAAATTTCAAGAAGTACTTTGAGAAGGTACACCCGCGTTTTTTTACCATTCTACAAGATCGTTTTCCCAAGCTGACCACCGAAGATCTCAAGTATTGTGCTTATGTAAAAACGTATATGTCAAACAAAGAGATTGCTAACTTGCTCAATATCAATACCGAAAGTGTGAGAACCCACAAATACCGCCTCAAGAAAAAGCTGGGTTTGCCCAAAGAGGTAGAGCTCAAAGAGTTTATCAGTCAACTGTTCAATTAGGTCTGTCTCTATCCTCTGACCCGGCCTTCGTTTATATTCCTTCTTCCTTTTTCTTTGTTTTAAGATCTACCTGTCTACGATTTGTCTACACGGATGTCTACGCTTTGTCTACGGCACTTTTTAGCAAACCTGAATGGGCTTTTGTACTTTTGTATATATCCTCAACATCCTCCATCAACGATTACCATCCATCACTACATGCCCATCCTCTCTCAACACCAAGCCAGTCATATGCTTTAGTCTTCGAATTTCTAATTCTCAATAAATATAAAATAATCTGCAATTAGCTTTATACCATCAGCTGCCAGAGTAATAGTGCTTACTATAC
>CALDJV010000480.1 GCA_937899305.1 uncultured Cytophagaceae bacterium | reverse complement strand
TCAAGCAATACTATTAATTAAACTAAGACAACAGACAACGTGCGGAAAGTCGGATCTATGCTGTTGTATCTAAACTATGTCAGGAATTTTGGCCTACCAAGGCAAAACACCCCTCTAATCCTAAAGTACTTTGGAGGGTAACATTATTGTCAGGTGTTCTGGTGTGGTTTCCTTTGTTATATTGTTTACAACTTCCCTTTAATGCTAACTTCTTTCCCAGACAAGTCAATGGCTATGCTGAGTTCACGCTGCATAACCAATGGGGATTAACGAGCTCGGAAGGACTACAGTTGATCAACTTCAAAGATGAAAGCACTCGGTGGGTAAAAGGGAAATTACCCAACCCTGATAAACTACTCTACTGGCAACAAAAAGGTTTGCTATATTGGTTGAGGGGGTATTCTTATCCACAATATTTACAAGTAATAAATACTGAGCCTCCCCTGCAAATGTATAGGTCGAAACCTCTCCCTTTAAGAAATCTCAAAGGTTGGTACATCGATACCCTTCGTCAACAACTTGTGACTATTCATGTTAACGATGATCATCATAAACTAATGCTGAACTATCGGGACTCACTGGGCAATTTGCAAGGCCAAGATACCATCAGGATTAATACTCCAGAAAAATTATTCATCACTAAAATAGTGCGCATTAAGGGTGAGTTTTTGTATCAGGGCAGCAAAACAGTGTTAGAACCAAAATTCAAATCTCAAAAAGGCATATTCAAACTAAAAAAAATACCTGATACTTACCTGTATCAAGATACTTTGCTGTGTCTAGCTCCTGAACGGTTTGACTCAGAGTATCGAAAAAAACCAATATTCCTTACTAGCAAAGGGATTGAATACAGTAAGCCTCCACCATTTCTTGATAAAAACAATCCTTTATTAAGGATGAATGAGGATGTTTTAGAAATAAAAAATGGGTACTCTAAAGATATTTTTATCTACTACCAGTCGAGAGACAATTATGTGTCTCTGGGAAAACACTATCTAAAATATACCTATCAATGGCCTTACCTAAATTTTAAGTTACTGGATGCCAAAGGAAAAGTCATAGCAGAAAATCGAGTAGGGGGTAGATCCGGCTTCAGACCCATCATCTTGGATGATGAAATTGTATTTTTTAATAATATACATGAGCACAAGCAAGAAGTAACGTATGCTCGCTTTGACTCTCGAACTTTAAAGCGACTATCACCTCCTTCTTTTTTTGGCGACTTACAATATAAAATACACCATTGGCTTGATGATCCCTGGCAGGAGAATAGTTTCTATGCTTTGTTGCTGGTTGCGCTGGTTGGGTTTCCTGTAGTATGCTGGTGGGGATGGATAAACTATCCAAATACCCACAAAAAAGCCAAGAAAAGCTGGTACATCACCCTGATATTCTATGTAATCATTGCATTGAGTAACCTATTTTTTATGGGTCGTTTTATTTACTCTTATTTTCCTTCTTGATGCCATCGCAACGCCTTGAGTTCTTTATTGTGGATTGAAAACACTTATACAATCAAGAGACGATTTCATTTTTTCTATCCCCAATGATTACTTTTTCATCCTATTATAGCTGAAATGTTCAGTAGCATGAACTTTACTCTTTAGGCTCAATCCCCGTCGGGGAAACTGATCATACTGAGGTATCTAAGGATCACCAATAAAAGTAAAATCAACAGGTTTTTATGGATGATAAAAATCGTGACCTATGTATAAAAATCGCAAAACATATTTTAATATTGTGCTTCGTCAAGTATTTAACTAAACACAACAGATGACCAAGAAAATAACCCTGCTTACATTATTATTTTTATTGACTTTTGTATACTTGCAAGCACAGTCCATTCAGGCGCTCAAAGAAAAAATTGACCAAGTACTAAAAGGTAAATCGGCTACAGTTGGAGTAGCCATTCAAGGGATGAAACCAGCAGACAAGCTTTTTATCAATGGTGATAAGCATTTGCCAATGCAAAGCGTATTTAAATACCATTTGGCATTGGCAGGACTTCATCAGGTAGACCAGGGAAAGTTTCGCTTAAACGAAAAAATCACCATTGACAAAAAAATGGTTGATGCCTACCGCCATTTATGGAGCCCGCTCCGAAAAAAATATCCAAACGGAGCAAAAGTAACCCTCGCCGAGATCATCAAGTATACCGTTGCTTGGAGCGATAACGTTGGGTGCGACTTGCTTTTCGAACTGATCGGAGGGCCTAAGGTAGTAGAAGCATACCTGCACAAGATAGGAGTGAAAGACATTGCCATTGTTCACCCTGAAATTGTCATGCAAGCCAAATGGAATAGCCAGTATGAAAACTGGACTACCCCCAAAGCCGCCAACCAAATTTTACAGCTGTTCTTCAAAAACGATGACAATTTATTGAGCACCAAGAGTTATGATTTTCTCCTTGGGGTGTTGAAAGGTACTAAAACGGGTCAAAAAAGCTTTAGAGGCTTGCTGCCCAAAGACGCGGTGATAGCTCATAAAACTGGTCATTCAGGGAAAAACAAAAAGGGGCTGACTGCAGCTCAGAACGATATTGGAATTGTGTTTCTACCCAACAACACGTATTTCTACCTCAGCGTATTCGTGAATGACTCGATGGAAAGCAAGACCACCAACCAAAAGATCATCGCGGAAATCGCAAAATTGACTTGGGATCATTTTAAAAACCGATAAAATAGCATCATTGCTTTTCAATAATCAACGGTAAGTGGGTCACTCTTACCAAATCTAATCTTTTAATTGTTTCCAGTGGCTCAGGTCTTGTTTAAAGTGGGTGGCTTTCTCAAACATATAACGCATATCTTTTACTTGGTTGATGTTCCATCCACCAATGGGTTGATTGAAATTGGTTGCTTCATAAAACATATAGCTCATGTTGGTTACCCTGCTGGTATTCCATTTGTCGATGGGTTGATTAAAACGTGTTGCCCCAAAAAACATATGATTCATATCTTTTACCTGGCTGGTGTTCCAATCACTAATGGGTTGATTGAAAGAAGTAGCATTCGCAAACACCGCATTCATATTGGTTACCTGGCTAGTATTCCAGTTCCCAATGGGCTGGTTAAAACGAGCAGCTTTGCTAAACATATGACTCATGTTAGTTATACTGCTGGTGTTCCAGTTTCCAATGGGCTGGTTAAAACGCGTTGTCCAGGCAAACATACGACTCATATTTTTTACCTTGCTGGTGTTCCAGTTTCCAATGGGTTGGTCAAAGGTTTCTGTCCCAGCAAACATCCCTCGCATATCAGTTATATTGCTGGTATTCCAGTTTCCAATGGGTTGGTTAAAGGCTTCTGCCCCAGCAAACATCCCTCGCATATCGGTTACCTTGCTGGTGTTCCAGTTTCCAATGGGTTGATTAAAACTGGTTGCTCCAAAAAATAGGTTGCTCATATCTTTTACTTGGCTGGTATTCCAATTTCCAATGGGTTGGTTGAAGTTACTTGCTTTGCAAAACATATACTTCATATCTTTTGCCTGGCCAACATTCCACGCCCCAATGGGTTGGTTAAAACTCACTGCTCCAAAAAACATACTACTTAGATTTTCTACTTGTCCAATGTTCCACCTGCCAATGGGTTGGTTAAAACTGGCCGCTTCGTAAAACATCTCTTGCATATCTTTTACTTGACCCGTATTCCAACCACCAATGGACTGGTTAAAGTTTTTTGCAGTACGAAACATCCCATTCATATCAACTACGTTGCTGGTATTCCAATTTCCAATAGATTGGTTAAAACTCGTTGCTTCGTAAAACATATAATGCATATTTTTTACTTGGCTGGTATTCCACTCACCAATGGGTTGGTTAAAATTCGTTGCTCCAAAAAACATCGAACTCATATTTTTTATCTGGCTGACGTTCCAATGACCAATCTTACCATTAAATTTGATACAATTTTCAAACATACTTCTAAGAGATGCTACCTGAGTAAGATTAGGAGCATCTGTCGCTATGCAATCCATATTTTCACAACCTCCAAAAGCTTTTTCCATAGAAGTCCAGGCAATGCTGCCCCATTGCTCTATGGTGATGAGTTTGTTTTCATCCCCTTGATGAGCAAATTTGATCTGCTTTAGTCCTCCCGTAATACTGATTTGATAAATACCAGCTTTAGGAAAGGTAATCGTTGTCGCATCTTTTCCTTGAGTAGTACCTTTATTGCCCGGGGTTCCTACTTCTTGCCAAGCAACAGTATAGGTACCTTTGGCTGGAATAATGATCTGGTTTGGTTCAGAGAGGCCCGGGTTGTCTGTTTTCCAGATGGTAACAAACTGGGCGTAGCACGAAAATTTAACCAGGAAGCACATCAAGAATATTACACGACATCTCATTATTTTGAATATTGGTATTTTACAACTTTGCATATTTGATCATACGTTAGTGAACTACTTCTTTGAGGTTCAAGCTTGGTTACGATATAACAAACAATAGGTTATGATCCTCAAGTATAAGCATAAAAGCCAATCTCGGCTTCAATCCAATCAACCAGTATTTTCTCAAAATACTGAAAAGAAGTGTTTTTGCGAATACGCTATTTTTTAAAAATCATAAAAAACTTTAATTTACCATTGTGAGCTACCGGGGTTAGAAAAAATGGATTTCAATAGAAACAGTGCATTTTTTATTTCACTTGGTGAGGCATATTTTGTAATCAAATACGTTTATTCTGAAACAAAATCATAATATGAGAAAATTACTTTTTATTGCTGGCTTGATTATTTTGGCTACCAGTGCCAAGGCACAGAAAATTTACTCAGTAGATGCTGCGCACCGAGCAGATGTAAAGGTGTATGTGGTAGATGCAGCCCATAGGGCCGATCTTTTAGTGTATAAAGTAGATGCAAGCCACCGAGCTGGCAAGAACGATGGCAAATGGTTTTTTACCAAGGTGGCTCACCGAGCTGAAAAGAAAATATATTTTGTAGATGCCGCCCACCGAGCAGATGTCAAGATTTACTTTGTAGACGCCGCCCATCGAGCAGGTTGGAAGAATAATTCCAAAAAACATTTATTTTATTGATTTTGCCTAAGAAACAGTTTTTAGTTGGCCAAAAGAACAGTTACTAACTAGGTATGTTATTTTTTAGATACTCCCTTATCTGACTGCATCAAACAAAAAGCGACCCATCTAAATTACTTTAGACAAGTCGCTTTTTGCATTTATAGTATGTCACCGGAGTCCATCCCTCAGTTCAATAAACCAACATTTGCAAAAACCGCCAAAAAGAGGCGTTCTAATAAATGGGTGATTTTTATGAACTGAAGAGCATTCGCACAAAATCAGCAAAAAAGGATATGATCAAACAACTACTTTTTGAACATTCGTATGGTTGTTTTGTGCTTGTCTGTGGCAAGCTCCAGAATATAAGTTGCCGAGGAAACCGTAGAAATATCAAACACCCGTTGAGATAGTGTGCCAGCATCCAATAAGCCAAAATCCTTGATCAACTGCCCCTGAAGGTTTAACAATCGTACCCTTACTTTGCCCTGATACAAAGTGCCCAATGTTACGCTAAAGGTATTGGAAAACGGATTGGGATATACGTTGGTCGGTACTTCGTTGGTCAGTGCTTCGTCGGTACTCGTCGGCAAAAGACTTAATACATCGGATGCTGTTTCGCCAGCTATGTTAAAGGCTACCACCTTATAATACAACTTGGTGTTTGGCGATTGACCAATGTCGGTATAGCTTCTTATGCCTGCACCAAGTGTTTTTATATTTACAAAATTACTGCTGTTATCGATGGATCTAAGGATGTAAAAACCTGATTCGTTGCCTGTTCCGGTTGTCTCCCACGATAATACAACTTCATTCAAAGTAGACACCCCTGTGACATTGAAAGGTTGATCGGGAGGGCTAACCACTTTCATCGATAAGCTTGCCGAAGCCGTTGGTGTGGTTATACAGGGAGCACTTGCGGTCACAATTACCGATACTGTTTCACCATCTTTTAGGGTATTGGTTACATAAGTATCATTGGTTGCCCCAGCTATGTTCACCCCATCTATTTGCCATTGGTAGGTAGGGGCAGTTCCTGTATTGGAGGGGGTTGCGGTAAAGGTAACTTGGGTGCCCTGAACGATCTCATTATTGTTGGCATCTGAGGTGAGGCTCACTGCTGGAGTAATCGACGTACTGACGGTTCGCCAGGGGAGCCGAAATTACGCCATCTCCACAGGCATTGATTCCCTTTACGGTAACCTGACCACTTGATGCAGCACTAAAGTCTACGGTAATGCGGTTGGTGTTTGCCCCCGCTACAATGTTTGCTCCGGCAGGCAAAGTCCAGGTGTA
>CALDJV010000479.1 GCA_937899305.1 uncultured Cytophagaceae bacterium | reverse complement strand
CAAAGCTACTTTTAGTTCTGCCGGCCTGCAAAAGATGACTAAAGCAACCGAAAACAACCTAAGACAGCGATTGGTTTTTGTTTTTAATGGTCAAATCTTATCTGCAACTGTCATTCAAGAAAAAATTACTACCAAATTTCTCAATATTGCTCTTAAAAATACCAAAACTTGCAATGAAATAGTCAAAAGCTATGATCAAAGTAAGTAGCTGGTTTTGAATGGGTCCCTGTGCAGATTATCAAAATATCAAATTAGACAAAATAGTAAACTCCAGACCACAATCTTACGGTGTCCTTTTAGCAAAACTAACAGCGTAATCATACCACTAATTTTGACTAGAGTTGGCAGTATCTTCACTGTCAGCGACACAGGAAATCACCTATTATCTGAGTTAATATAGGATTGGTATAATAATATCCTCTCTTCATCTAAATGTGGCATTTCCCGCCTGAAATAGAAGCTTTTTCTTTCTACATTTACTTTTGAACAGGGTCAAATCCACCTAACAATGGTTTTTCTCTTAATTTTAAGATCAACGAACTATCACCCTAAACTTAAACACAAACAATGAAAGAAAGTAAAAACCCAGATCAAGTATCTCCCCTCGTTTTTTTAACTCAAACCAACGAAGATCAAGAAGCCACTCAAAAAACTGCCCAGCAATTACAATTTGAAGCACTACTGTTGAGGCGAATCAAAGAAGAAAATAACAAAGCTCGAAACAAGGCTATAGGCGGTGCCATCCTGAAAATAGTGCTTGGACTCATTATATTTGGCGTGGGTTTAGGACTAACGATGTACTCTGAAGGAGCAGTCTTATTCTATGGCGCCATTTTAGGTGGGGGAGCCACGCTCATTTCTGGTATCAGAATTTTGATAGAGCTTGATCAAAACTAAATAAAAAGTGTCTGAACTCACAATACTATCTATACATTATCAAGCATTTGGAAGCGTCCTCTTCCAAATGCTTGATTTTGATTAACCTATTTTCTTCAAAATGTGCTCCCGAAACGCTACTTTATCTGGGGTATTCTCCAAAGCAATGGCTCGATCCATACTCTCTAAGGCCTCTTGGTAGCGTTCTAACCCATCTAAAATTTCGGCCTGGGTGTGATACCCCAAAGCAAACTCATCGTGATTGGCTAAAAGAGATTCAACACAGGCCAATGCTTCCGACAGGCGATTGAGCCTAAAAAGCGCGAAAGCCTTGTTATTTTGAATGGTTTGACGATCAATAATCAAAATATAATATTTATCAAAATCAGCCATCATCATTTCTAATTGCTCAATGGCCTCTAGAGCATTGATAAAACTCCCTAAACTGGCGTACTCATCGGACTGGTACAGCATCTCATTGATTTGATCAAGCGTGTATTTACTCTTCCCTCTTTCCAAATCTTCGGGCACCTCTACCGCTATATTTTTACGTTTCGCAATAACCAAGGCATTGGTTTCTACCAAGCTATCTACTAACTTTTCGCAAGTTTGGGTCTCATTCAAAATTGTTTCAGTTTGCATTGGAATGGTCACCAATGCCGCTTGTTCGGCTATGGCATAGGTCTTGATCAGATTTTCTAGCTTGTCAAAAAACTCCGTTGCTGCTCGTGAACGCAACTCAATGGGGAGCATCAATTGGGTCTGATGCAAATGTGCTTGTAAAATGGCCTGAATGCCCTCCACAAAATTAACGTTGGTAATGACACCTTGTTGTTCCAAGTCTTTCAGCTGTCTCTTTAGGTCATTGCCTAAATCCAATAATTCATTGATTTCCTTGTCTTGTAAGTTTTTGAGATACTGCATTGATTTTTTGGGGTTTAGGTTCATTCATCAAACAAATTTAGTTAAAAAAACACCCAAATCCATAAAAACAAAAACCACCTTCACCTATTTAAAAACAGGCAAAGGTGGTCCATATGATCAAGGTTTTTAGCCTTATGATTACAAACTACTAATTCCCACCCATTCTTCCTTTTTCGTTCTCAATACCCGTTTTACGTTTACGGGCTTTTTTGATCTCTTTGCGACCAAAGTTGTAAGACAAAGTAAAGGCTACATTGCGACTATCCCAACCTCCACTACCTTGGATAGTCAAGTCAGGAAAACGAGTGTCGGCCGTCCAGGGCGAAGAATATAAAATATCGTTGAAAGCCAAACGAGCCGTTAACTTATTTTTCATCAGTTTTTTCTCAAAGGCCAAGTTCAAAGCGCCCAAGCTTTGTGTACGGTAAGTACCTCCCCACAACGAGGGCGAGTTAAACCAACCTGATACCTGAGCGGTGAGTCCCCCAGGAAGTTTGAAAGTGTTTTGAGCGTAAAAATTCACCGTTTCCTGTGAAATACCAATAAATACCGGATTGGTGGCTTCGAAACTACTGTAGAATGCATTCAGACTAAAATAAATGCTCCACCATTTGGTCAATCTGGCTGGGTAAGATACCCCCAAATTAATAATTCTTTGATTAGCCACATTGCGCGTATTGATAAAGTTACGATTGTCACCAG
>CALDJV010000478.1 GCA_937899305.1 uncultured Cytophagaceae bacterium | reverse complement strand
ATCCCCTTTTTTTTACCAATAATAATTCACAGTATTTGGCGAACATGTTAAGCAACTGGTATTTATCAAAAATAAACAAATTTTTGACCTGCGAAAGGTCAGTTATTAAAAAGCATACTACTAGAAATTTTTCATTTGTAGAGACACAGTCTGAGGCGACAATGGTAATGATCAAGATAAAAAACTTTAACCTGACGGCTATGGTGGAGATACAAACGAAGGCGATCGCGCTGTTGGCAGGGTCTCCACTGCCAACTTTAGCCAAAATGTCTAGTAGTATGAATTCAAATATAAGTACTATTTCTTTTTGTCTAATTCTCCAAAAACCCGCTGCAACAAACTGGTTACCCGAGCCGATACATTTTTACGAATTTTGTTTTCTTCTTGTCTCACTTTATAAAAAAGGCCCCCAAGCGCCCTTTGGGTTACATAATTTCCCAAATTATTGTTGATGGGCTTTACTCCATTGATCAATTTGCCTACGGTCGAGTTTGCAAATTTGTTGTAGGGATCAGCCAAGGCTTTCCAAGCTTGGGTAGCACCTACTTTACTCAATGAATTGTTAATTTTGGGCGAGTAGGCAGCAGTAAGCTTACTTTCAGTTTTGTTGCGTAGATAGTTTGTAGCCGCACTGTCAGCGCCAAACAAAATTCCCTTGGCATCATTGATACTCATGCTAGTAATGGCATCTTTAAAAATTGGCGTGGCTTCATTGGCCGCATCTTCAGCGGCCCGGTTCATCTTCAAAACCAGGTTATTTAGTAGGTTTTGCCCATTGGGTACATACTTTGTGATTAAGTTCTGAGCTTCTTGTACTTCCTTGGGCAACAATATTTTCAAAAGTGAGTTTCCAAAGTAACCGTCTTTTTTTACCAGTGTCTTTACCCCATTGCTAATGCCTACATTCAATGCTTCTTTTAGTCCATTGGCGATCTGACCTTCAGTAAGTGGTTGAGTCACTACCCCACTTTTACCAATGGTATTGGCTACGTTGGTAAGCGTTTCACAACCTTGGAACAAAGGTAGGGTAAACACGAAAATGAAAAAGTATAATTTGTATGTTTTCATGAGGGGCTAAATTTTAGAATAATCATTAACTAAACAAACATGGGTTAAATTAGGATTATTCAGCGAGGTATGCAATTGGTGACCCGATAAGTTTAAATGTAAAAAAACGTCAATTACCTTTGTAGACCTTCAATCTACCGAAAAAAACACCCCACAAGGAAACAAAGTTGTGATTTCAAGGTAAAAAACTATGAAACGTAACTGGAAAACTATATGTATCTTAAAGATGAAATTAAACGTTTGGCTAAAGAGTATTCAGGAGATGTACGCCGTTTCCGGCGTTTCATACATGCAAATCCCGAATTGTCATTCAACGAAGATCAAACCGCAGAATACGTAGCGGATCAACTCACATCTTTTGGTTTGAATCCTAAAGAAGGCATTGCCGAAACCGGAATTACTGCAGTGATAGAAGGTAGAAATCCAAAGAGCAAAGTCATTGCTTTGCGAGCGGACATGGATGCATTGCCGATTCAGGAAGAAAACAATGTACCCTATAAATCCAGAAACGCAGGAGTAATGCACGCTTGTGGGCACGATGTGCATACTGCAATCTTATTGGGAACGGCCAAAGTCATCCAACAGATACGAACATCGTTTGAAGGTACCATCAAGTTGATTTTTCAGCCTGGCGAAGAGGTAACGCCTAGTGGAGCTCCTATTATGATCAAAGAAGGCGTATTGGAGGTGTCCAAAGGTAAAAGGGTGGAGAGTATCCAGGCACACCATGTGTATCCTGAAATACCAGTGGGTAGGGTAGGCTTCAAAACTGGCCCTTTGTTGGCAAGTTGCGATGATATATTTATTACAGTAAAAGGCAAAGGTGGCCACGCTGCTTTTCCTGAAGAAGTAGTAGATACGGTGCTCATGGCTGCTCAAATGATCGTGAATTTGCAACAAATTGTCAGCAGAAATGCGCCCCCTCATTTGCCTTCGGTACTATCTTTTGGAAAAATAATAGCCGATGGATCAAGTAACATCATTCCTGATACCGCCATCATTGAGGGCACCTTTCGTACCTTCGATGAGGTTTGGCGAGCCGATGCCATTCAAAGAATTATTAAGTTGGCCAAGTCGGTAGCACAAGGAATGGGGGGAGACTGTGATGTCTCAATTACTCCAGGATGCCCCTCTTTGCATAATGCCCATGCACTTACCAAACGAGCCATCAAACAAGCGCAATCTTTTCTGGGAGAAGACAAGGTACACATCATTCCTAATTTGGTCATGGGGAGCGAAGACTTTGCTTTCTATTCACACGAAGTCGATGCTTGTTTTTGGGCATTGGGGGTAAGAAATGAAGCCAAGAATATTGTTTCTAATATTCATACCCCTACCTTTGACATTGACGAAGACGCCATGGAGGTGGGAGTTGGGTTAATGACCTGGTTAGCGCTTACCGAATTAGGTGTCAACGAGCAAACAATTAAAGACCCATCAGTTGATGACATATGGAAGCGTTAAAATCAAAAATAAAAGATCTTGCCAAAAAATACTCTGAAGATATACTCAAAGACCGCAGACATCTTCACGCTCACCCCGAGCTCTCTTTTCAAGAACACGAAACCGTAAAATATGTAGAAGGACGCCTTAAGTCATTTGGGGTGGAACTACAAGAAAGAGCTGCCGATACCGGGTTGGTGGTGTTGATCAAAGGTAAGAACCCTGAAAGCAAAACGGTAGCACTACGCGCCGATATGGATGCTTTACCAATTACAGAGGCGAACGAAGTGCCTTACAAATCTACCAATGAAGGAGTGATGCATGCTTGTGGACACGATGTTCATACTTCTTCTTTATTGGGTACGGCCCGGATCTTAAACGAACTGAAAGACGAATTTGAAGGAACTTTTAAGTTGCTGTTTCAACCAGGAGAAGAAAAAATTCCTGGGGGGGCTTCTTTGATGATCAAAGATGGAGTACTCAATGCTGCCCATCAAACCAAGGCCCCTGGAAGCATCATCGGACAACATGTGATGCCTTTTTTACCCGTAGGAACAATTGGTTTCCGCGAAGGCTTGTACATGGCCAGTGCCGATGAAATTTATGTAACAGTGACCGGAAAGGGAGGACATGGTGCCATGCCCGAAAAAATCATAGATCCGGTACTCATTAGTTCTCACATCATAGTAGCTTTACAGCAAATCATTAGCCGAAACTGTAACCCCAAAATGCCTTCAGTACTTTCGTTTGGCACAGTAGAAGCCAAAGGGGCCACGAATGTGATTCCCGACGTAGTTAAAATTGAAGGTACATTTAGAACCTATGACGAAGCCTGGCGCGCTGATGCCCATCGAAGAATGAAAAAAATGGCCGAAGGGATTGCCGAAGCGATGGGGGCTACTTGCAATTTTGATATCCATGTAGGATATCCTCATTTGAAAAACCATGCCCTGCTTACCCGAAGAATGAAGGAGGCCGCTGAAACATATATGGGTAAAGAGAATGTGGTCGATTTAGATTTGTGGATGGCCGCTGAAGACTTTGCGTTTTATTCTCAGCAAGTAGATGCTTGTTTTTATCGTTTGGGTACTCGTAATGAAGCTAAAGGAATTGTTTCTTCGGTACATACGCCTACTTTCGACATAGATGAAAGTGCGCTTGAAATCGGAGCGGGTCTCATGAGCTGGTTGGCATTGAGTGAGTTACAGGGGCGTTAGTGTTCCTAAGAATTAAATATATAGATTGAATATTGGTCCCTGCGATCTGATGATTGATCAATCATCGATTAAAGTTAATTGATTTTGATCAGGTGGGGAGCGATATTCAATTATGTCACTTCTAAATAACATGTTCGCCAAATACTGTGAATTATTATTGGTAAAAAAAAGGGGATT
>CALDJV010000477.1 GCA_937899305.1 uncultured Cytophagaceae bacterium | reverse complement strand
TTATTTAGGAATGATAAAAAATAACTTTTCGATTTTCACAAGTTGGAAACAACCATTTTGTTGATCAAAATAGTCGTCTGTGGACCATCGACCGTGGACTATGGACTAATAAAAACGAAACTTTATTTTTCATGAATTACTTAATTTTTACTTCACTCTTTCTATTTTACCTCCTAATAAATAGATGGCAGCTACACTGAGTGGTACCAGGATAGCACCCATGATGAACACAGGTACGTAACTGATGGATGATAACCAGGGCACTAAAAAGGTAGATAAGACAATGGACCCCACCGCCGCCGAAAATTCACAAAGTCCGGCCATGGTTCCCACCGATTTACCAGAGAAATAGTCACTGGGTAAGGTTTGTAAGTTGCCAATCCCCATTTGGAAGCCAAACATGACCAACGCAATCAGCGTAACGGCCAAGGTAGGATCATTGACAAAAGCGCCTCCCAATAAACCGGGCAAAGTGACTACTCCGGCAATGGTAATGACCAGCTTGCGGGTTTTGTCTACGCTGAAGCCTTTGCCTAATAATCGGTGCGCCAACCAACCGCCAAAGATGCTGCCCAGGGCGGCCCCTACGTAGGGTACCCAAGCAAAAAAACCGATTTCTTTGACGTTGAAACCAAACGCCTCGTTGAGATAAATGGGCAACCAAATGACAAACAACCACCAAACGGGGTCTATGGTAAATCGGGCTAACATCATCCCCCACGATTGACGATAACTCAGGAGTTCTTTCCAACCCATCCCTTGTTCGCTTTCTTCGGATGCTCCTTGTTTTTCTTCGGCCTGGGCTCCCAAAATGTAGTCGCGTTCTTCTTGAGTAATGAAAGGGTGGTTCTTGGGGTTTCCTCTATTGAGCAACAACCACGGAATGAGCCAAAGTAGCCCCAGGCTCCCCAGCACTACAAAAGTGAGTTTCCAACCTAAGACGCCAAACAAAATCGCAATCAATGGGGCCGACACAATGGCCCCGATCGACGCCCCAGTGTTGAATACTCCTTGGGCCAGGGCCCGTTCTCTTACCGGAAACCATTCCGCGTTGGATTTGGTCGCTCCCG
This sequence comes from uncultured Cytophagaceae bacterium, assembly GCA_937899305.1. Classification (GTDB taxonomy): domain Bacteria; phylum Bacteroidota; class Bacteroidia; order Cytophagales; family Microscillaceae; genus Microscilla. The sequence continues at coordinate 2,834 of CALDJV010000477.1, read as the reverse complement.
GCCAGTTGCCGGCTTCACCAATGCCCAACAGGGCTCGGAATATGCTAAAGCTCAAAACACCACGCGCCAATCCATGCAATGCAGCCGAGATAGACCATACTACAATGGCAATGACAAAACCCAGGCGGGTACCGATGACATCGAACACCCGACCAGAGAGTCCTTTACTGGCGGCATAAGCCACCATAAAAACGGCCGTAATGGTCGCATAAACATTCTTTTGCTGGCTTTCAGCGATTCCGATACTTTTCCAGATTTCGGGCCACATGATACCAAAGGCGTTGCGATCAATGTAATTGATGACCGTAGCCAGGGCAATCAGGCTCACAATCCACCAACGAAGTCCTTTGATGGTCAACTTGGGGCTTGTTTTGGTTTGTTTAATGGTATTCATGCAATAAAATCTTCTCTCAATGGACTAAATACATCAATCAATACACCGGCTTTTTTGCAAACACAACCGTGCATTACATGGGGCGGTACATAATAAGAATCCCCCGCTTTGATCAAATGAGTTTGGCTTCCGATCGTCATCTCAAACTCACCACTTTCTACATAAGTCACCTGCGAATGATGGTGCTCATGCATTTGGCCTACCCCTCCGGCATCGAAGGCCACTTTGACCAACATAATTTTATCATCGTACCCCATCACTTGTCGTTTCAGCTTTGGGTCAATGGTTTCCCAGGCTACTTCTTCACCAAACAGAAACTCTTGGCTTGTTTTCCCTCCATTTACTTTGTCTTGGCTTGTGATTGGATTTTCCTCAGTTGTCTCTTTCATGACTGATTAATGTTTAACTAAACCACCCTGCACTGAAAGTACAGGGGTTTTGCGCTCGGACTGAAAGTCCTCTTTAGCCAACCCGTGTCGCAATGCGGGCAAGTTGCTCAAATTCGCAGACGAGACCCGATTTTTTCGCATTACTAAAGTATTGCACTGAAAGTGCAGGGTTTTAACCCAGAGCTGAGACCAATAAATGATACACACCCTTCCATTTGAAGGTACTGTTTCGGATTTTTAGTTGATGTTGCGTTTTTAGATTGTTGTTATTGTTTACTATAATCAATGTCCATCGTTTGCTTGGCTTTGCCTCCAACTCAATGGCCGTATATTGCTTGCTTTGATGCACCAACGCTACTTTAGTCAAACGCCCATAAGGTTGAGCAGGCACTTCATTGACCGGACTGTAGGCTCCATGGGGCTCGACGACAGTCACAAACACGACTTGCTTTTGATCTTTCTTACGAACAACCAGTGCGGCATCACGCCGCAGGTTAAATGATGGATCATTGGCACCCAACCGGGCAAAAATCAATTCGTCGCTGGGAGCTACCCACGAAGTGGCCGTAAAGAATTCTCCTTGCTGAAACCAGGTAAATTGAGCCTGATTTGTCTTGCTTTTTCCCAGGGCTTCTTTCCATAAGTGTTGGTAACCAAATTGTTTCCCCAAGAGAGATTGTTGCTGGGTTTGGGCTTGGTATTGGAAGTTGGTATTGAGCAAATGACCTTGAAACCACAATGGCAAATCAAATTGACTTGCTTTGGGGGCATTCACTCGAAACACATCTATCAAGATGGGCTTCTCGAAGGCTTCATCTTTTAGCAAGGCCAGGGTGCGATGCATCTCGGTACCTAGGTACGCGTGTTGGTCTTTGGCACTTGCTATTTGAAAATCTGGATTTGAGGAATCAAAAAAATACCGATCGGAATGATGGGCGTTGCCCGTTTTAAAATCAGCCTTGAAATGAGAAGTTTCGTTCTTGGTAATGGTGTTGTGGGCGATGGTTTGCTTGGCCCAGGTTTTGTTTTCGGGTAAGTAACGTCCTCCTTGTTTTTGATCAATATTGACCCAACGTGCCGCCCCATAATCTTGAATGATTTCACCCTGATTGCCATACAAAGAATAGGATAATTTGTCGTAATGCCCATGTCCCAATCCTTGTGCAGTGTATTTGAATACCAAACACATTTCCTGATCATTTTTACGACTCTTGAGAATACCCAATGCACCTTCTTTCCCATTTTTCCCATCTCTCAATTCCACCGAATTTCTTGCAAAAGGCTTCATTTCTTTTCGGGCAATGCCTTGCGCCACCACAAAACCAGAATAGTCTAGAGTAACCCTCCCTTGCTGTATTGCAATAGACAACAGCGAAGCATCTCTTTCTTGCGACTCATAAATGATGTCTACTGCGGATACCAACTCTCTTGACTTAAACGACATGCCTTTTTGGGCATCGTTGATAGGGAAAAACACCCCTTGGCGATCGGTTTGCTGCAACAAGGCGTATACTGCCTTTTTGAGGAGCTGTTTGCGGTACCGAAAGATTTTCAATTGGGGGCGGTTGTTTTCCAAAGCCTTGGCAAATAGCATAAAAGGCGAAATAGCATAACGCTGATAATAAGGACCTTCGGTGTAGTAACCATCGGGCGAAAATGCGTGGTCGAGTTGGGCAAAAAAGCCGGCTTTCTTTTGGTGAGGCAAGGTGATCAAACCGTCATCGTCGTCTTTCTGGGCATCATCTTTTTGGGCTTGGGTGGTCTTTTTCCATTGCAAGCCATACAAGGCCCGGTTTACCAATTCCTGGTCGCCCATCACCAAGCCAATCATGCCTACTGCGGCATTGGCCCAAGTACTATGATTGTGAATCCGGTTAAAAAACTGCGGGTTTTGAACCGATATAAAATCGGCAAACGGGCGAAACAATTGGGTTTCTAACAAATGACGCTCTTGGGCTGGAAGCCAATCGTAAATACAATCGTAGACTTGGCTCACATATCATTAGTGAGCGGTACATTATTTGTCAAGTCTTCCCAAGAATTCTAATAAC
>CALDJV010000476.1 GCA_937899305.1 uncultured Cytophagaceae bacterium | reverse complement strand
AAGTTTTGTACCTGGCTAAAAATAACGAAATTGAGGTGATTGTTTTGTAAATTACTCAAATTATTCATTGAAGTCGAGCCGACTTCACTCTAAAAAACAAAACCATGAAATATCAACCTACATTTATTTTGGTTTTTATTATCAGTTTTTGGGCAGTTCAATCTCAGGCCCAATACAAATTTACTGTAGATAAGCGCATAGAGGCTACTTCGGTAAAAAACCAACAAAATACGGGAACTTGCTGGAGTTTTTCTACGGCCTCTTTCATTGAATCTGAGCTGATTCGTTTGGGCAAAGGGAAACACGATTTATCAGAAATGTTTGTAGTACGCAAGATTTATTTAGAAAAAGCATTGAACTACGTCCGACGTCAAGGAAAAGCCCAGTTTAGCCAAGGAAGTCTGGCCCATGACCTCATCAATACCATTGGTAAATACGGTATTGTGCCTGAGGAGGTATACAATGGTAAAATAGCGGGCGAAACTCGACACAATCACAGTGAGCTGGAAGCAGTATTGACCAGCTTTGTGAAAACGATTGTGAAACGCAAACGACCTTCTAAAAAATGGCTGGCTGCTTTTGAGGGAATTCTGGACGGTTATTTGGGCAAGGTGCCCGAGAAATTTACTTACCAGGAAAAAACCTATACTCCCAAAAGTTTTGCGAAATACTTGGGTATCAATCCGGCCGATTATGTAGAGCTCACGTCTTATACGCACTATCCCTTTTATCAAAGCTTTGTTTTAGAGATTCCTGATAATTTTTCTAACGGAATGTATTATAATTTGCCCATAGATGCACTACAGGAGGTAGCCGATAATGCACTTAAAGGAGGATACTCGATGGTTTGGGATGGCGATGTAAGCGAAAAAGGATTCTCTCAACGTAACGATGTAGCCATTATTCCTCAAAAAGATTGGGCTTTGATGGCTTCTTCAGAACGTCGCAAGGTGCTCCGGCAGCCTAGCCAGGAGCGAACCATTACCCAGAAAATGCGCCAGGAAACGTTTGAAAATCATAGTACTACTGATGATCATTTGATGCATTTGATAGGTACCGCCAAGGATCAAAACGGAGGGAACTATTACCTCATTAAAAATTCTTGGGGAACCAGAGTAGGCAAATGTGGTGGTTACATACATGCCTCTAAAGCTTATTTTCGTTTAAAAACAGTATCGTTGTTGGTCCACAAAGATGCGATTCCTAAAGCAATTCGTAAAAAGCTAAAATTGTAACTTTGGATAGGTTTTCTTCAGTAAAACATTGGTAACAAAGGGCTACTGAAGAAGACCTTTTAGTCATACACCCGCATCAAGTTTTCTTGAGTGAGCGAAGCGATCAAGGTACCATCTTGGCCAAATATATGCCCTTGATTGAACCCTCGGGCTCCATAAGCATTGTGGCTTTCGTGACTGAATAACAACCACTCATCGATGCGGAAGGGGCGATGCAACCAAATGGCATGATCAATGGTGGCAAGTTTAAACTTTAGGTTGGGGTCTTGCTTGCGATGTGGCTCGAGCGAAGAACCCAAAAAAGTGTAATCTGAGGCACAAGCCAAGATAGACTGGTGAAGCAGTAAATCGTCGGGCAAGGTTTGACCAAACTTGAGCCATACATGTTTACGAATCGGAAAAGTATCTTTGTCAATGGGCTGTACAATTCTAAAATCAAGAGGATGCAGTTGTTGGGTGATATAATGAATCCAAAAACGGGCAGGGTCAGGATTTTTTTTCATCGCAACATGTACCGATTCAAAGTTTTCGGGGCCAGGAACGGCAGGTTTGCCTACCTGATGACTTAAACCATCTTCTTGGATTTGAAACGAAGCCGATAGGTTAAATATGGGGCGTCCATGTTGGATGGCTACCACCCGCCGAGTGGCAAAACTTCGTCCATCGCGAATACGATCTACGTTATACACAATAGGTGCAGTGGCATCACCTGGTAAAATAAAATAAGAATGGAGTGAGTGCAAAGCACGATCTTCTGGAACCGTCATTCCACAAGCTTTCACGGCCTGGCCTAACACAAAGCCTCCAAAAACAGTCCCTTTTTCGCTGCCAAAAGCGGCTCCTCGATAAATGTTTTCTTCAATTTTTTCGGGTTGTAGTTTTTCAATGATTCCTAATGCCATGAAATAAATGCTCAGTTTTGATGATGAATGGTTCTATTGTTACATTTTTTCTATTGCTACATTGTTCCGCTATGCTCATTGTTAAATTGTTATACGGTTCCGCCTACGGCTTATTGTTCGATTGTTGGTGATTGATTTTTAATGATTGATTGTTGCGCGAAGCGATGATTTATTTGTATCGCTTTGCGCTACTATGGACTATGGACCGTCGACTATGGACTTTAGAACAAAAAACTACCAACTACCAACTCCGAACTACCAACTAAAAAAACTATGGACCGTCGACTGTGGACTAAAAACTAACCGCCTCAATCACTCGTTTTGTCCACTCGTTGAAGCCAAAGCTAGACTCATCATGGGTTTCGCCCAAACGTACAATGACCAAGTCTTTAGAGGGGATAATTTCTACCCTTTGGCCGTGAAATCCGCGATAAGAATAAGCATCTTTGGGCACGTCAGACATCAACTCCTTGGGGTCGGTAGTATCATTGAGCCAAAATCCGGCCCCATAATGCCCTTTGGACTTGGGCAATGGCTTACGGATAAAATCTACAAAACTTTTATCTACGATTTGCTCACCATTCCAGGCACCATTATTAAGCATTAATAATCCCAATTTGGCCCAGTCGCGGGCCGTAGCCCAAGAATAAGAAGAACCCACAAAGTATCCGTCAGCATCGGTTTCTAAGACCATGCTATACGCGCCAATTTTATGAAACAAAGCCTGGTAAGGGAATTCCTGATAACTTTTTTGGTCGGGAAAGAAATGAACCAAGGCATAAGATAAAATGTTAGAAGTACCTGAGCTATACTTCCACTGCGTTCCTGGAGTAAACTTTAACGGTTTTTGGCTGGCAAATTTGCCCAAAGCATTGGAGGTGTAGAGCATTCGAGTCACATCCGACATACTGCCATAATCTTCGTCCCAAGCGAGCCCACTCTGCATATTTAGCAAATTCCGATTGGTAATTTTGGCCTTGGGCTTGCCTTGCCATGCGGGAATCTTGATCGGGTCATCAATCTTGAGTTTTCCTTGCTTGGCCAAAATACCATACAGCAAGGTCGTAATGCCTTTGGTCATGCTCCAACCCATCAAACGACTTTTTTGGTCAAAGCCTTTGGCATAGCGTTCAGCTACAATTTGACCCTTATAAACTACCAAAGCCGCCCGGGTAAACAATTTCTTAGGTTGATCGGTCCGAAAAGCCCAATCTAAAGCCTGCTCCAATTTTTTCTTTTGAGCTGATGTCACTACAGGAGGTTTGCCTTTGGCTTGCCACTCAAACCAGTTAGCCAGGGAATCGTAGCGCGTAGTAGGCACTCGAAATTTTTCTTTAGTTGGTTGTTTGCCATTGTTGTAGAGGGCACAACCCAATCCCTCGCGGTAGTAAGCCGTTTTGGCTCGGAAACCCCATACACTGGCGGTTGCGCTTTTGGTAGCTCGGTTAACCACAATTTTGGTCAAACTGGCGGGAAAGAAACCCAATTCTTGAGCCTTGACTTTATTTTCTGGAATACCTGCCACAAACACACAAGAGCACATATTTTTTGCCGCATGCCCATTCAAAATAGGCAAGCGAGGATACAAATAAAAGCGGAATCCAATGACTGGAAGCAGTATAATGACTGCAATGAGGTAGATCACTAATCGTCGTTTTCTGTTTTTATTTTTGGCTTTGTTCATATCTTTTAGATAGGAGGGATAATGTTACATAGGCTGCAA
>CALDJV010000475.1 GCA_937899305.1 uncultured Cytophagaceae bacterium | reverse complement strand
CCTCTACGTTAAGAGGAACGCTTGTAAACCCATCTATGGGCGTACTTATGAGTCAGGTGCTCTAACCAACTGAGCTATAGGTCCTTACATTTAGTTATCAAAAACTTAATAAGTGATTGTTGCTAAATGAGGCTGCAATTTTACATCTTTGCAGCCAATAACACAAAAAAAACGTCAAAAAAATTGAAAAATTTTACCGAATATCAAGTCTCACGCTCCCAAATCAAGAATATTATTTTTGACCTAGGTGGTGTAGTTATCAATATCGACTGGCAATTTACCGTAGATGCCTTTCAGAAACTGGCCAATCCTGCGTTTAGAGCCCAAAACGAAGACCTCATCCAGAAAGGCACTTATAAAGCCCAGTTTTTTATAGACTATGAAATTGGAAAAATTGATGATGCCACATTTTGCCAAAAATTACGAGAAACGTTTCATCTGGAAGGAAACGATGCCCAAATAAGTGAGGCTTGGAACGCGCTTTTGATGGAGGTGCCTAAAGACCGCATTGACCTCATTCATAACCTGTGCAAAACCCACCGAACTTTTGTCCTAAGCAACACCAATGCAATTCATATCCAGGAAGCCAATCATATTTTGCACCGGGCTCATGGCGTAGCCACCTATGACGATTTGGTAGAGAAAGCCTACTATTCTCATCTGATGAACAAACGCAAGCCTTGGCCCGAAATTTACCAACAAGTGATTGATGAAAATCAGCTCAACCCTGCTGAAACCTTGTTTATAGACGATAACCTAGAAAACATACAAGCGGCCAATACAGTAGGCTTGCAAGGACTTCATGTAGTACCCAACTTGAATGGATCGGTGCAGTTTTTCAGTGAAGCTTTGGTCTAATCATACGAGAATCTTCTCGAGAGTCCATCAATACTACTGTTTGATTTCTCGAGTTGATTTGCTACTTTTATTGGATGCGCAAAAAAGTAAAGTCCTACAGCATTCACTTGTTGTTGTTTTTAGTAACCATTGTTACCACTACCCTGGCAGGAGCCGAATGGACCCACGGTCGGTTACTTTTTGTAGATAAAGAAGCTTTTGACTGGCTTACCAAAGAAAAATTATTGCGGGGACTTGCTTTTTCGCTGCCTTTTTTGGGCTTTCTTACCGTACACGAATTTGGGCATTACTTTACCGCCCGCTGGCACAAAGTCAAGGTGAGTCTGCCTTTTTACATTCCACTTTGGTTAGGGTTTTCATTTACCATTGGCACAATGGGAGCCTTTATACGCATCAAAGAAAACCTTCGCTCCCGCAAACTTTTTTTTGACATTGGAGTAGCTGGTCCATTGGCTGGTTTTGTGGTAGCATTGGGAGTACTCATCTATGCATTTACTCACCTACCACCTGCCGAATATTTATACTCCATTATGGCCCAACAGGCACCTACTGCTACCACCGAAAATACCGAATACCTGGTATTGGGCAATAACCTCATCTTTATTTTATTGGAAAATACCCTAGCAGACCCCACCTTGGTACCGAGCCACTACAATATGATACACTACCCTTGGTTGATGGCCGGCTTTTTTGGGTTGTTTTTTACGGCATTGAATCTATTGCCCATTGGGCAGCTCGATGGAGGTCATATTTTATACGCATTGATTGGCTACAAGCGCCATCGTGACGTTGCCTTTACGCTATTTGTGGCTTTTGTCTTCTTTGCGGGTCTTGGTCTGGTCACCCCTCATCTCCCCCTTAATGACCTGCTTTGGGCCGCTCCGCTCTACCTACTATTTTTGTATGTCGTATTTTCCAAGGCTTTAGAGGGCCGCAAAACCATCTTATTGGCAGCACTCTCTATATTTACCGCTCAATTTCTTTTTTCCTTCTTTTTTCCCGAAATCAAAGGTTTTCTAGGTTGGTTGGTGTTTGCTTTTTTGTTGGGTCGTATATTAGGTATTTACCATCCACCTGCTCTGGAAGATCAACCTTTGAACCTACCCCGTAAAATTCTAGGTTGGTTTACCCTACTCGTTTTTGTGTTGTGCTTCAGCCCCCAACCGCTTTACTTCAAAGCCCGAGGTATTGATGAAATACCAACTCCACTTGAACAGAAAGTACTGGAACTTCGAGAAAATGATGCATCAAAAAATCTCTGGGAAAAATAATTACCTCAATTGATCCCATGTTACATTTGTGGCTTTGTTTCACCTTTCATCCTTATTTCTTCTAAAAAAGGCATAGGATGATGATCATTTTCTCAGAAACATATGTTACAAGACACAGATTTAGCATTTGACCAAAAACACATTTGGCATCCATATACCTCTATGACCAACCCGCTTCCTACTTACCCAGTAAAAGCGGCCAAGGGAGTACATATTCAACTTGACAACGGGCAAAACCTTATCGATGGAATGAGTTCTTGGTGGTGTGCTATTCATGGCTATAATCATCCTACCCTGAATGAAGCCATAGAGCGCCAAATTCGCCAAATGTCTCACGTGATGTTTGGTGGCATTACCCACGAACCAGCCATTCGCCTTTGTCAAAAACTAGTAGAAATCACGCCTAGTGAGTTAGATAGAGTCTTTCTATGCGATAGTGGTTCAGTATCGGTAGAGGTCGCCATCAAAATGGCCTTGCAGTACTGGCACTCGTTGGGCAAGCCTCAAAAATCACGGTTAATGACCATCAGGAAAGGCTACCATGGCGATACTTTTGGGGCCATGTCGGTGTGTGACCCTGTAGGAGGAATGCACCATATTTTTAGCCAATTTTTACCCCAACAAATTTTCATAGATCAACCCATTGCTCGCTTTGGAGAACCCTTGCACCCACAGGACGAAGCAAACCTCTTGAAAGCTTTTGAACAACACCATCATGAGGTAGCCGCATTTATTTTAGAGCCAGTAGTACAAGGTACTGGCGGGATGCGCATGTATTCACCCGAATTTTTAAATCGCCTAGGGGATTTGTGTAAGCAGTATGAAGTATTATTGATTTTTGATGAAATTGCTACCGGTTTTGGGCGCACTGGAAAACTATTTGCCACCGAGCATACCCAAATTCAGCCCGACATCATGTGCTTGGGCAAAGCATTGACCGGGGGTACCATGACCATGGCTACTACTTTGGCTACCGAAAAAGTCGCTGTCACCATTTCAGAAGGCGAAGCAGGTGTTTTTATGCATGGTCCTACTTTTATGGCCAATCCCTTGGCTTGCAGTGCTGCTTTTGCCAGTCTTGAGCTACTCGAAACTAGCGATTGGCAAAACAAGGTTTTGGGCATTGAGTCTCAACTCAAGCAAATACTAACGCCTCTACAAGAAGCTCCTCAGGTAAAAGATGTAAGGGTACTGGGGGCCATTGGCGTAGTAGAATGCCACAAAAATATCCAAGTAAGTGAAATTCAAAAGTTTTTTGTGAATAAACATCAAGTATGGATTCGGCCATTTCGCAATTTGATATATATCATGCCTCCATTTATTATTCAACCCGAAGAACTGAAAAAGCTAGGTGTAGCCATTCAGGATAGTCTTCATCATTCTATTCATTTTCAGGGCTAAATAAATCAAAATAACGCCAGGAAAGGGATAACCTCGAAAATCTCTCTTTCCTGGCTACTTCACTGTTCTAAATGGGGCTGATGGTAGCCAAGGCTTTCTGATAAAACACCTGATTTGCATCTACTCCATAAATCTCAAAAAATATGAACTTCAAAATGTTCTTTTGCCATTCAGGAGACAAGTCATTAGATTTTTTGTGAAGAGATTTATACATGAGCAAATAGGCCACTGGTGGAAGCTTTGCGGTAATGGGAGGAGCCGTGTAGTCAATATGTGACAACGTCTTTGATCCATTTTTTTCATAAAAACGAATCCGCTTATTTCTAATTTCCTGTTCTGCGGCATGACCTGCCTCATCAGGTACATTCACTTCCCAGCAAACTCCTTTTAAGCTGTCATTAGGCACTTTTCTCAAATAATTCAAAATTTCTTGAAACATCCAAGAACCATAACCTTTTCCTTTTGCCTCTCGGGCCACCGCAATAAAAGAGATAAAACCCAACTGATACAATGCACTATAATGAAACAGGCAAAATGTAATCAACTCTCCATCCACTACCCCTCCCAAAGCATACAAACCACCCTTATCTTCTTTATTTTTTTGAGCAGAAGCTAAGAGTTCACTCTGAAGATCGGCCATGGGGTCTTGTTCTTCCAAGGGAAAAGAATACGCGTAAATATCAAACATTTGTTGAGCCATTACCGAATACGGATCAGTAATGGCCAAGAGTTGAGGAGTTGTTTTCACCAGAGTTTTCTTATCTCATTTCCGATCACCTTGAAGCTTCCAAACGTCGACTATTCTGTTACGCTGTCATTTTCATATTGGGTAGGATCGTGTAACCCTGCTTTAGCAAAAGCTTCTTTTCGCTCAATACAAGTACCACACACCCCGCAGTGAATGTCTCTGCCCTTGTAACAAGACCAGGTTTCGGCAAAGTTCACTCCTAGGCCATTACCTATACGCGCAATTTCAATTTTATCGATCGCCACAAAAGGAGCCAACAATTCTATATCTTCATAAGTACCCAGTTTCATTGCACTGGCCATGGCCTGCATAAAATCGGTTCGGCAATCGGGATAAATTGCATGGTCGCCTGAATGTGCCGCAATCACCACTCCTTGGGCTCCAATACTCGCCGCGTAGCCACAAGCAATAGAAAGCATAATCCCATTTCGAAACGGCACTACGGTCTTTTTCATGACTTCGTCTTCGTAGTGCCCTTCTGGAATAGCCTCCTGCCCCAGCAACAAATTTGATGTAAAGAGCTCTCCAATAAATTGAGTATCTACGGTCTTATGCGTCACCCCCAATTGCTGGCAATGCAATTGAGCAAAAGGGATTTCTTTATGATTGTGTTTAGAGCCATAGTCAAACGAAATTCCTCCCACCAACTCATGATGTTTCGCGGCATAATAAAGCGCGGTAACTGAATCCATTCCTCCACTAAGCAACACGATTACTTTCTTTTTCATATCAACTCCGTCAACTATAAAACCATCCAGTTTTTTTATTGGTGTTTAAAATGCTTTTTCCAGTCAAAATCCGGATATTCGGCCACTGTAGTCAAAGCAATGCCTCCACGAGGAACAAACTCACCCTTTACCTGCATCCAACGAGGTTTACAAGCTTCAGCCAAATCATTGAGAATGGTATTGGTTACTTTTTCGTTGAAGGCCGCAGTGTTTCGGAACGAATGCAGGTAATATTTCAACGATTTGGTCTCTATACACAACTTATCGGGTACATACTCAATGCTGATGGAGGCAAAATCAGGCTGTCCAGTAACTGGGCAAAGTGAGGTAAAATCCTGGCAATCGAACTTAATCAAATAACTCCTTTCTTGATACTGGTTGGTAAAAGTCTCTATAACGGCATCTTCTGGTTTTTGGGGAGGTTTAAAATCAGATTTACCAAGTAATTTAAAATCCATTATTTTTTGCTTTTATGAATACTATTTCAAGTGTTTTTATCGTTTTGAACACGAACTATGCTACCAAATTCGCCCTTGCTTGGATGGGTACCTCCAAAACAGGACCTTATTTGGTAGTATAAGTACAAATATAACGCTTTGTTTTTGAAAATCTATTCTCTGCTGTCTCCGCCAAATTTTGTCTCGGTTATCTCATTTCCCACTCAAAATGTTTATATTTGACTTTTAGCCATCAAATTTTGACTGAGTTTATCTGTTTACATTTACAATCCCACCTCATTTCCTAACAAATGATCTATTCTTTTTATTAATAAGAGAGGGACCAATACTACTTACTATGAATTTGAATGAAATAAAAGCGATGGTTTCTTTACTGGACGACGAAGACCACGAGGTAATCCAACATATCGAAGAGCAAATCATTTCTATGGGTGATGTACTCATCCCTTTTTTAGAAACCGCCTGGGAAGGTAGTTTCAACCCTTTGGTACAGCGTCGTATTGAGGATTTGATCCATACCCTGCAATTAGAATCCCTCAAAGAGCGGCTCAAAGACTGGAAAGAAAACGAACAAGAGGATCTGATGAAAGGCATTTGGCTAGTAGCTTGCTATCAATATCCGGATCTTGATTTGCGAAAAATAAAAAAAGAAGTCGACAAAATTTACTATGAGGTATGGCTTAGCCATCGTACTTATGCCAGCCCTTACGACAAGGTCAAAAACCTCAACAATATTCTATTCTCCAAGTTGGGTTTCAGCTCCAATACTCAAAATTTTCATTCCCCTAGCAATTCTATGATCAATGTGGTATTGGAATCGCGCAAAGGCAATCCTATTTCGCTGTGTATTGTATACCTTATGGTAGCTCATAAGCTCAAAATGCCCATCTATGGAATTAACTTACCCAATATTTTTGTCCTGACTTATAAAAGCGACGAAACTCAATTTTACATCAACGCCTTTAACCGGGGGCTGGTATTTTCTAAGTCAGAAATAGACAACTACATTGCTCAGCTCAACCTCCCTCCCACTGATCGCTTTTACTACCCCTGTACCAATCTCGAGATTATTCAACGAGTGATGCGTAACTTGGTAGTAGCATTTGAACGCCTCAACGAGGACGAAAAAGTAAAAGAATTGAAGGAGTTGTTGAAGGTATTAGATTGAGTTTAGTAACGCGTTCGCAATAACTGTCTAGTTGCTCTACTGCCTGAGCTGCTAGGTTTCGTTATTTTTTCCCAATAGCGCTGCTATTGCTGCAAAAAATGCCTCGCCCAACAACTCATGCATATGA
>CALDJV010000474.1 GCA_937899305.1 uncultured Cytophagaceae bacterium | reverse complement strand
ACCTACAACCATTGGCATCAGTCACGGTTACCCGATAACTTCCTGCGGTCAGGTTTTCAGCCAAAGGTCCATTCAGCGAAGCCTGATGACTCCATTCATAGGTATAAGGAGTGGTTCCTCCAGTGACTTTTACTTCCAGTTGCCCGTCGTTCCCCCCAAAGCATAGAGGAGGTTGATTCTTCTGTACTGTAATATCCAATCGTCTGGGCGCAGTCAGCACAAAAGTGGTGTCTTTGACACAACCATTGGCATCGGTAATGGTGACCTTATAATTTCCGGCTTGCAATCCATTCAAGGTAGGCGTCTTGGCTCCATTGCTCCAGGCATAAGTGTAAGGTGCTTGGCCATTCTGAATATTTACCCGAATGCTTCCGTTTCTATCTCCAAAACAAAGTAGGTTTTGGGTGACACTGGTGCCCAGCGTCATTTCGGGTTGGGCAGGAATCGTGATTTCTCTTACTACCACACAGCCATTTTTATCGGTCAAGGTCAAAGTATGTTTTCCTGCGGATAAATTTGTCTGACTCGTTCCGGTTTTGGTGGGGTCATTGTCCCAGACAATACCAATTGGGGTTTGTCCTTGAATAATGGCAATGGTAGCGGCCCCATCGCCTACCGCAGCACAACTCGCTGCCTGACGACTCACCACTCGGATGTTGGGCAAGGGCAAAGTATTGATGGTCACATTTAAGGTAGTAGCACAACGGTTGGCATCTTCTACAGTAACAATGTAGTCGCCATGATCTAAGTTCGTTGCTCTAGTACCCGAAGCAATGAACTGTCCTCTGGTATCGCGCCAAATATAAGTGTAGCCGGGGGTTCCGCCCGTGGCCAATACTTCCGCACTTCCTTTGGCAGTTACACAAGCAGTTTCGGTTTTGGTTACCAGATTCAGTTCCAAAGTACCCGGTTCGCCCAAGTTTACCTCAAAAGTAGTGACACAACCTTTGCCATCCGATACGGTTACCCGATGGGCTCCCGCTGACAATCCAGTCGCTTGGGGGCCTACCTGCCCATTCTCCCAGTTATAAACGTAAGGAGGAGTACCTCCTTTGGCTTCTACTTCCAGTGATCCATCGTTTCCACCAGGACAAGTAGGCTCCTGAAAGGACTTGATTTCTAATGAGGTGGGTTCATCCAAATTAAAAGTAAACGATCTGCTACAATTGTTGGCATCGGTAATCTCTACATTGTACACCCCTGCGGTGATATTATCCAATACCCGGTTGGTACCCAGATTTGGGGTACTGGCCGAGCTCCATTGATACGTGTATCCTCCCGCTCCTCCGGCTGAGGTCACCACTAATCTTCCGTCGCTGTCACCATTACAAGTAGGTTTGGTTTTGACTACGCTGGCCGTAATTGGGATGGGATTGTTTAATACTATAGTATGGTCCCTGGTACAATTGTTTTTATCAGTCACTCTTACTGTGTAGCTACTGGCCCCTACCCCCGACAACACGGCCTTGGTTTGGGTAGCATCGTGCAACCATCGGTACCTATACGGAGCGGTTCCTCCCGTGACATTTACCTCGATTTGGCCGTTGGCTGCTCCCACACAAGCTGGTAGTTGGACACTTTGAGTCACCACTTGCAAGGCCGAAGGAGCAGTTAAACTAAAGGTATGGGTTTGCTCACAACCATTGGCATCTTTGACAGTAACGGTGTAGTCTCCTTCACAAAGTCCCGAACGTCGGTTCCCGGTTTCGCCCAAACTCCAAGTATAAGTAAAAGGAGCCACGCCATTGGGTACTTGTACTTCAATGCTTCCATCACAAGCTCCATCGCACTTAGGATCCTCTAATACACTAGTGCCAAAAGTCATTGCTGGTTTTTCCTCAATTATTACTTCACCCATTGATGTACACCCTTTGGCATCAGTCAAAGTAACGGTACGTGTACCTACGGCCAGCCTAGTAGCCGTCAAGGTAGTTTGACCATTGTCCCACCTTACCCTCACTGGTGCATCTCCTGAAGTAATTCGGATGGTTGCGGTTCCGTCGGCCACTGCGGCGCAACTCGCCTTGGTCTTTGACACCACACTCATCGTAGGCGCTCCAGTTTCATTGATGATGACCTCTAGGCTAGCAGTACATCCTTTGCCGTCGGTCACATTGACCGTGTAAGTATCGGCAGCCCGATTGTTCAAAGCGGTGCTGGTTCCTACCAAACTGTTGGCACCATTGCGCCACTCGATGGTGTAGGCTCCAGTACCTCCACTGATGCTTACGTTGGCATTTCCGGTAGATTTACCGCATTCGCTGTCGTTTTGGCTATCCAAACGAATGGCAATGGGGGCGGGTGCCGGAATATTGACAGTAAGCAAAGTAAAACAGCCGTTGGCATCTTCTACTCGTAAGTCATTGCTGCCCGCCCTAAGTTTTCCAATGGTTTTTCCGGCGACAAAACGCCCCCCATTAGCGGCTATTTTATAAGGCGTGGTCCCCCCACTGATGTTCAAAGTTGCCTGTCCATCATTGGCCCCAACGCAGCTCAACCCTTGGGTAAGCGCTGTATTTTCAGTGGCTACCAATCGATTGGGTTCAGTAATGATTACCTCGATGGAAGTAGGACATTTATTATCACTGCGGACATAAAAGGTATAGGTTCCTTTGCCTAGATTACGGAAAGTAGGATCAGACAAAAATCCAGCATCTGGTCTTCTAGAGTAGGTAAACTTGCCCGTCCCCCCAGTAGCGGTCAGGGTAACACTTCCGTCGCGCTCTCCCTTACAACTTACATTGATTTGAGCCGCTATGGTAGGAACAATGGCGGCTGGTTCCTTCACAGGAACCCTCAATGATACAACGCAACCCCGATCATCTTTAGCGTAAAAAATATGGGTGCCGGCTGACAATCTGGTTATTTCGTAGCTTGCCGCAGCAGTGCTCACAAAATTGACATTATCGGTGGAATATTGATAAGGTCCTCCCCAACCTCCTTGGGCTTGGATATACGCAATGCCGTTGTTGCCTCCGTTACAAGTAACATCAATCACTTGAGAGGCCAAACTGAGGGTCAACGCCGAAGGTGGATCTTCTAAATCGAAGCTTTCGGTTTGGGTACACCCGGCATCATCGGTCACGGTCACGGTATGGGTACCTGCCCCCAGATTCACTGCCTTCTGGGTGGTTTGCCCGTCGCTCCACAAGTAAGTAAATGGGGCCTTCCCATTGTTTACCTTTACCTCAATGCTTCCGGTTTTGCTGCCCAAACACAAAGGATTGGATGTACTTTTGGCCAGCAAGACCATCTCGGGCAAGGTAGCAATGAATACCTGCTTGTCTACCGAACATCCATTGGCATCGGTCAGGGTGACGGTGCGCCAACCTCTGGCCAAGCCATCGACACTGAATCCGGTTTTGCCATTGTCCCATCGGGCAGTTACTGGGGTGACTCCTCGGGTAATTCTAATGGTTGCTTGACCATCACTTACCGCATTGCAACTGGTAGGCGCTCTAGTTACCACACTCATATCCGGTAATAAATTGGGATCAGGCATCACCACGACTTCAAGCCTCTCGGTACAATTGGCTGCATCATACACAACGACCTCATAAGTACCTGGTGACAGGTTGTCTTGACGAGTCGCGTTGTTGACAATTTTCACCCCACTACTATTGAACCAACTGATTCTTTGGTAGGGCGTTCGTCCTCCGGTAGCCGCCACCCTTACGATATTGGGCGAATTAGCACAGGCTCCAGTAGTTTGCTGAACAATGGCCAACGTCAATGGAGCAGGCTGCGTGACTTCTACCCCGTTTAAGTTTTTCAAACACCCCTTGCTGTCTCGGACTACAAAATCATAAGTGCCCACATTCAGGCGATTAAAAGTGGTGGTGTTTCTAAAAGGTTGCCCATTGATAGACACCATATAAGGCCCAGTTCCTTGCGAGATGTTCACCCTGATGCGTCCATTGTTGCCTCCATGACAACTGACGGGGGTAACACTTGGGGTGACGGCCAGCTCGGTAGGTTGAGTGATATTTATATTGAGCGACTGACGACAAGTGCCATTTTTTCTCACGTAAAAAGTGTAGTTGCCCGCAGTCAAGCCATTGAAAGTAGGATTGGTTCGATAACCACTATTTGCCTGCCTTGAATAAGTATAGTTTCCGGCAGTGGGTCCGCCAGTAGCATTCAAAGTCACGCTTCCGCTATTGTCCCCAAAACAGCTTACGTTGGTTTTGGACAAAACACTGAGCGCCACAGCTGAAGGTTGACTAAGGGTAAAGTTACGCTGACGCACACAACCATTGCGGGCATCTTTTACATACACCGTATGGGTACCCGCAGCAAAGCCATTGAGGGTAAAGGTGGTATTGGTTACTGGATTGTATCGAACATTGTCTAAAGAGTAGGTGTAGGGTGCTCCCCAACCTCCGCTCACCGTTACTCTGATTTCACCATTGCTTCCACCATTGCAGGTAACGTTTTTAACCGATTCCTGAGCAATGGCCAAACTGGTGGGCGGATTGCTAATGGTGTAAGCACCCGAGGTTTTAGCACAACCATTGGCATCGGTGACCGTCACTTTGTATTGTCCTGCTTTGGCGATGAGTCTGTTGGTGGTACTTCCAGCAATGACCGCATTGGTAGTGGCATTTCTCCACACGTAAGTATAAGGAGCAGTACCATTGGTTACCGCCACCGTGATTGATCCATTGCCTCCCCG
>CALDJV010000473.1 GCA_937899305.1 uncultured Cytophagaceae bacterium | reverse complement strand
CATCGGTTTTTGCACCCATAGCTGTGCTACGGGTAATAAAAATAACGAAATATATCCGCGAAAGAACGGGTATGAATTGGGTATGTTATTTTTTGGATACTCCCTTACTCCCTTATTTGGCTACCAAAACCTTATTGTCAATCATCACTTGGAAAGCCTCCTCCATCGTTTTTTGTAGCGGCATAAAATCAATCCCCAATTCTTGTTTGATCTTACGGTTGTCGGCTTTCCAGGCAACGTTTACGTTGTTTCGGATAAACTTACGAGTAAAAAGTCGGTTGGTCATCGGCCCTACAATCATCAATAACCACTTGGGCAAGGCTTTTTTGGGAAGCGGAAACTGTTGGCCATATTTGGGTTGCAAGGCTTTACCGAGCTCCAGAAAATCGGTGTTATGAGCCGCTGTAATATAACGTCCTTGGGCATTTGGGTTAAACCCAGCTTGATAATGGGCCTCGGCTACATCGCGTACATCTACCAAACCAAGTCCTATTTTGGGTGCGCCCATTTTCATGGTCCCATCTCCCAATTGTTGCAAGATATTAAAGCTCTCCGAAGTCACTGCGGTGGGATTAAGCGGAGGCCCCATCACCAAACAAGGATTGATTGTGACCAAATCCCAGCGGGCTTGTTGTTTCTGCATTTCCCAGGCTTTTTTCTCGGCCAAAGTTTTAGAGTAAGAATAAGGCTGATAGTCCAATGAAGCGGTGGTATTCCAAATATCTTCGTTTAAGGTACCATTAGGGGCTTTCTGACAATCAATGGCATCGGTATAAATGGCCGCACAACTACTGGTGACCACTACCCGTTTTACACTTGCAGTTTGGTTGGCGCTCTCGAGCACATTGGCAGTGCCTTGTTCGGCGGGTTCTATCAATTCTTTTTGAGGATCTTTGACATCAGTCGTAAAAGGAGAAGCCGTATGGAATACCAGTTCACAGCCTTGCATGGCTTCGGTATAAGCCCCCTGAGTAAGCAAATCGGCCTTGAAATACTTGATGTTTCCATCAGATTGGGCCGCCAAGGCATTCAAGTGAGCCAGTTTTTTTTCGTTGTCAGGGTTACGTACAGCAGCATGCACCGTGATGCCTTCTTCCAGCAGTTTTTTTACCAACCAACCTGCTACATATCCAGTAGCACCAGTCACCAATACGGGTTTCGTTTTATCTATTGTTGTCATATCCTATGCGTGTTACAATGATGGATTAATGATGCAAAAGTCGGCAGGAAAAATCAAGATAAATTACACGAATTCCTGAAAGAAGAACACAAATTCAGGAATGTATTTTTTGTGCTTTCCACCGGGTAAAACGATCCAGTGAATGCCTTGCTTTTTATTCAGGTTCAATGGTGACTTTGATAACCTTGCCAATGCCAAAGAATATTGGTGAGATTTTGTAACCGTTCTGCGACTTCTTGCCCCTTTTCTTTAGCGCTTTTTTTCATGTAGTCATCATATCCTGCTTTCACCATGAGTTTTAGGTTGACTTTGGGAGAAAAAAGAAAGAGTGCCAATGGTTGCTGCTGGGTTTTATCTTTTGACTTCAGGT
This sequence comes from uncultured Cytophagaceae bacterium, assembly GCA_937899305.1. Taxonomy (GTDB): domain Bacteria; phylum Bacteroidota; class Bacteroidia; order Cytophagales; family Microscillaceae; genus Microscilla. Next base: position 4,340 of record CALDJV010000473.1, on the reverse strand, counting down.
ACAATTGGGTGAGGGCAGACTTACCGCCACGATATTGGCGATGAACTTGGCCTGATAATAACCACTGCTTGACTTCATCAAAGCGATACTGACCCTGTATTTTATGGCCTTTACGAAAGGTAATGGTTTTTTCTGTCAAATTAATCAGGAGGCGTTCTCTAGACAGCAAAGGTACTTTGGATGGATAAAGAATAAATGTCATAAAGGTGCATAAGACCAAAATACTTATCAGGTGGGCAGGCTCACGCTTTTGAACCATTTCTATGACGATCATAGTCATAAAAAACAGCAAGAGCGATAAGATAAGCATTTTAACCAGCCAATTTAAGCCCGGTGCATACACCTTTCGAATGGTTACAACCTGAGATTTGTACGTGATTTGCAAATCAAGTGAGTGCTTGAATGGTTGGGTAAGTTTGGATAAATGGATCATGGAGCAATTTTTTAATAATGCTTTAAAGTAAGCAATAATAATGTGATTGTCTTAGTTGGGGGCTCTACTATCAAGAAATGTTGAGTAGTATGCGTTTATACGTAAGGAATATTTTTATATTTGAGTAAATAATTGCAGAATATTTTGTGTTTTTCCTGGATTTGCTAATTCCCCTTGCATATGTCTATCAAAGATTTGTTGATGAAACCCGCTGACTTGCCTTATGATTATCAGCAATGGAAAAAGCTTCCCTTCGCCGAGCAAGCCAAAAAAGTGTGCCAAGCTTGGGCCATACAAGGTTTTGGATCTCCCATTTTTGCGGTCATATTTTATCTGCTCAAAATCGCCCTGTATGCCTGGATATGGATCGTGTTTTGTTCTTACTCGACCGATTTAGGGAGCTTTGCTAACATCGATGCCTGGTGGTTCAAACTAGAAGCATTGGGCAAGGCACTACTTTGGACAATTTTGCTAGAGGTGTTTGGCCTTGGAGGAGCCAGTGGGCCCCTTACTGGTCGGTATATGCCTATTTTTGGAGCTTCGCTATACTATCTTCGACCAGGAACTATCAAAAGCCCTCTTTTCCCCAAGGTCCCCATTTTGGGCAATGACCAACGCAACATATTAGATGTGTTGTTATATGCTGCGTTGTTATATTTCCTGGTAGTAGGTTGCCTGGCTACTAAAATTACTCCTGGAGTAGTAGCTCCAGTATTGATATTGTTGTTGGTGTTAGGAGTCATCGACAAGCAAATTTATTTGGCAGCTCGAGGCGATGTTTGGTTTCCAGCTTTGTTTGTGTTTTTGTTTCCATCCGAGGCGGGCGGTGCTTTGCGGTTGCTATGGTTTGGCGTGTGGTTTTGGGCGGCATTTTCTAAGTTAACCCCTAATTTTACCTCGGTCATAGGTGTCATGATTAGCAACAGCCCGGTTTTGAAATTTAAATGGCTCAAAAAGTTGTTGTTCAAAGACTATCCTGAAGACTTGAGATTGAGTAAATCAGCCATTTACGTCTCTCATTTTGGTACCTTGGTAGAGTTTTCGTTACCTATAATTTTGCTTTTGGGTACATTGCTGGGTTGGAACCAACAAATTATGTTTTGGGCCTTGGTTGGAATGACTGCGTTTCACACCTTTATCTTTGTCAATTTCCCAATGGGCGTGCCCATGGAGTGGAACGTCATTATGGTTTTGGGGGCTTGGAGTTTGTTTGGAGTGCCCCAACCTTTTGTCATTTCTGAGGTTACAAGTATCCCGCTCATTATTTTGCTAGTGGTATCTATTGTCATTTTGCCAATTATGGGCAATCTTTTCCCCAAGTATGTTTCCTTTCTGTTGTCTATGCGGTATTATGCGGGTACCTGGCCCTTTTCTATTTGGTTGTTCAAAGGAGACGGCAAAAGCCAAAAACTGGACCCTAATGTGACCAAAACCTCGCCCGATGGCATCAAACAATTGCAGTATTTTTATGAAAAAGACCAATCGGAAGGTATATTGAGCCGGATCATTGCCTGGAGACTGATGCATTTGCCCAGTAGGGTACTGCAAGACATACTCCCCAAAGCAGTAGATGATTTGGGCGAATATCGTTGGATAGACGGTGAAATACTAGGTGGAGAGGTGCTGGGCTGGAATTTTGGCGATGCCCACCTGCATCAAGAAACCCTGCTCAATTCATTGCAAAAGCGCTGCAACTTTGCCTCGGGCGAACTCAGGGTCATTATGGTAGAATCTCCCCAAATGCACAATGGTCGAATTTATTGGCGCATTCACGATGCCCACGATGGGTTATTGGAAAACGGGTACGCCTATTTGAAACAAATTAAACATCGAATGCCTTGGCCAATATGGGACAACACACCACCAAAAGATCCACCGACTACGACACTGTGATTGTAGGTTCGGGCCCCAATGGTTTGGCAGCGGGCATCTATTTGGCTCGTAAAGGTTTGCGAGTACGCATCATCGAGGCGGCCAAAAGCGCCGGAGGAGGGATGCGGACCGCTGAATTGACCCTGCCTGGTTTTCACCATGATGTTTGTGCAGCGGTACACCCCATTGGTGCATTATCGCCCTATTTCAAACAACTAGAGCTAGAAAAGTATGGCCTGGAATGGGTGTATCCCGAGGTTTCGGTGGCCCATCCATTGGATGGCGAAGCGGCGGTTATTTTATCCAAATCGATAGAAGAAACTGCAGAAAACCTGGGGAGAGACGGTAAAAAATACGCCCGAATGATACGCCCACTGGCCCAACGTATTGACTGGCTCATGCAAGAAAGCCTCAAGCCCTTGGGGATGCCTAAACACCCTTTGTTTTTGGCCAAATTTGGAATGAAAGCCGTTTTTCCGGCCAACCATTTTGCGAAATTATTTTTCAAAGATCCACGGGCCAAAGCGTTGTTTGCGGGTTGTGCAGCTCACAGTATTTTGCCCTTTGATAAACTATTTACCTCGGCCTTGGGCTTGTTGTTTTTGGCTTGTGGGCATGTCCTGGATTGGCCAGTGGCCAAAGGTGGTTCTCAATCCATTGCCAATGCTTTGCTCAACTGCTATCAAGCGGCGGGGGGAACGATTGTGTACGACCAAAAAATCAAGCACTGGGGCGAATTACCTACCGCCAAAACCTATTTGTTCAATACCGACCCTCAGCAACTGGCCACCATTGCTCAAGATCACCTGCCGAGGCGTTATCTCAAGCGTTTGGGCAAGTTTAATTATGGCCCGGGGGTATTCAAGATAGATTATGCCTTGAGCGAACCCATTCCGTGGCAAGACCCCCGTTGTTTGGAAGCCTCCACCGTGCATTTGGGCAACACCATCGAAGAAATTGCCCAGGCAGAAAAAGCCGCCTGGAAAGGCACTCCTCCAGCCAAGCCTTATGTGTTGGTAGCCCAACAAAGCCAATTTGACCTCACCCGTAGTCCTGCGGGCCAGCATACTGGATGGGCCTACTGCCACGTGCCCCAAGGTTGTACTCAAGATATGACTGAAGCTCTGGAAGCTCAAATTGAACGGTATGCTCCCGGATTTCGCGATGTAGTATTGGCACGCCATACCATTACCCCTCAGACATTGCAAGATTACAACCCAAATTATGTGGGGGGAGCCGTCACTGGTGGAGCTGCCAATCTAACCCAATTATTTACCCGTCCGGTAGCCCGTTGGAACCCTTATACCACCCCCAATTCTCAAATTTTCATTGGGTCGGCCTCCACTCCACCCGGAGGAGGAGTACATGGCATGGGAGGATATTATGCAGCGAGGGCCATTGCCAAACGCCTGAAAATAGAATAGCAATCGTGATTGACACCATCATTTCTCTTGCTGCAAAGCCTTCACATCTGCAATGAGTTGCTGGATTGAAGTTGTGTTTAGCCCATTGTATATACCTCGAATGTGTCTGTTTTTATCTACCAGAATAAAGTTTTCAGTATGCAAAAAATCATCTTCGCTCGTTTTCGTTTCACCGAGGTCTTCTTCCACAAAATAATCTTGCCTGCCTAGTTTATAAATGTGTTTTTTAGTTCCGGTTACCAAGTGCCATTTACCCGATTTTACCCCTTTGCGTTCAGCGTAAGTTTTTAAAATTGGTACCGAATCTTCCTTTGGAGTTACCGAATGTGACAAGAGTAGTATGTCAGCATCTCTCGAGAACGCATCCTGCAATACTGCCATGTTTTTGGTCATTACTGGACAAATACCCGGACAAGTAGTAAAAAAGAAATCGGCAATGTAGATTTTACCTTCAAAAGTACGTTCGGTAATGGTTTTGCCTTCTTGATTGATCAACCTGAAGGGGGAAACTTTGTGAAAATTATCTAACTTTTTATCATTGGCTTCAAGCCAGTGAGGGTTGAAAGAAGCGTCATTATAATAAGGTAAACGCGTGACTCGACTTCGTTGAG
>CALDJV010000472.1 GCA_937899305.1 uncultured Cytophagaceae bacterium | reverse complement strand
AAAGTGTTAGCTAATTAATATTTTTTAGAAACACACGTGCGGAAAGTCGGCTAAATAACCTTGTAGTTTGACCCTAATAAGGGATAAATAGGCGATGAAATAGTAATTATTCCAAGGAAGTATTTAAATAACCAATCCATTTTTATAACTTGCATTCCGATTAATAAATGGTGTGAAATAGTTGTTTTACACTATTTTGAAGCTTTCTGCTTTAAATGAAAGAGAAAATAAATTCTGAAAATTTACCACAGCATATAGCTATTATCATGGATGGTAATGGCAGATGGGCAAAAAAAAAAGGTGCTGTAAGAGTATTTGGGCATAAAAGTGCCGTCAAGGCGGTAAGAGATGTAACCGAGGCAGCAGCAGAATTGGGTATCGAGTATTTAACTCTTTACGCCTTTTCTACTGAAAATTGGTCTCGTCCCAAAGCTGAAGTTGATGCCTTGATGAAGCTTTTAGTGTCAACTATACGTAAAGAGGTCAAAACCCTGACTAAAAACAATGTACAGTTACAGGCAATTGGCAATACCGAAGACCTTCCAAAGACTTGTCAAAAGGAATTGAGGGAGGCCAAGGTCATTACCAAGGACAATACTGGACTTACATTGACATTGGCGTTGAGCTATAGTGGGAGATGGGATATTATCAATGCAGTGAAAAGCATTGCTCTTGATGTGAAAAGTGGTAAAGTTGAACCGAATAGTATTGATTCCAGCCTCTTTTCTAAATATCTAAGCACAGATCAAATGCCCGATCCTGAGTTAATGATCAGGACCAGCGGCGAGATGCGAGTAAGCAATTTTTTATTGTGGCAACTGGCTTACTCTGAAATCTACATATCACCTATTCTATGGCCCGATTTCAGGCGAGAACACTTGTATGAGGCAATTCTGGATTACCAAGCCAGGGAACGCAGGTTTGGTAAGACAAGTGAACAAGTGAATTTATTAAATAATTAACTGATGAAAAAGCAAGTGAAAAGAATTTTGGGGCTTGTGATATGCTCTTTAGTGTTTTCTATTGGGTATGCGCAACCTCCAGTAGTAGATATCGATTATCGATCCCCCAAACAGTATATTATTGGCGATATTACGGTAACTGGTGCTAAATATTTATCTCCCAACGTGCTTATATCGATCGCTGGATTGAAGAAAGGTGAGAAGATCCAAATACCCAGCCCCAAGCTAAGCGATGCCATCAAAAAGCTGTGGAAACAAGGAATTTTGGGTGATGTAAAATTAACAATCTCTAAAATAGAAGGAGAAAAAGTCTTTTTCAACATTCAGGTGAAGGAAAGACCGCGACTAACGAGGGTAATTTATGAAGGATTACGAAGAGGGCAAAGAGACAAAATCTCAGAGAGTATCTCGTTGGGGCGAATTTTAACTGCATCCATGAAAAAGAATGTGGGCCAGATTGTGAAAAACTTTTTTACCGAAAAAGGATTCCTTGATGCAGAGGTGTTTTTGGAAGAAGTACCCGATAAACTGGTAGCCAATGGAGTGATTTTGCGAATCAAGGTAAAGAAGAATGAAAGGGTAAAGGTTCGTAGGATTAAGTTTTCGGGAAACAAGGAGTTTTCATCTAAGAAACTCCGAAAAAAATTGAAAGCTACCAAGCAAAAGAATAGATTTAGAATTTTTAAACGCTCAAAATACGTAAGAGAGAACTTCCAAGAAGACAAAGAGAAGCTGATTGCATTTTACAACAAAGAAGGTTTCAGAGATGCCCGAGTCATCAGAGATTCTATTTACCGAGGAGCTGATGGTTTGGTATATATAGATATTGATGTAGATGAAGGAAGGCGTTATTATTTTCGAAACATTACCTGGAAGGGAAACTATCTCTACTCTGATAAATTACTTGGTGATGTATTGGGGCTTAAAAAAGGTGATATATATGATGTAGAAGACCTAAACAAGCGCCTCAACTTTAGTCAAACTCGAATAGACATTACCTCGCTTTATATGGATAAAGGGTATTTGTTTTTTAGAGTAAACCCGGTAGAAGCTGCGATTATAGGCGACTCGGTAGACATAGAAATGCAAATGTATGAGGGACCACAAGCTACAGTAAATAAGGTAATCCTCAACGGAAATACCAAAACCAGTGATCACGTAGTGATGCGAGAAGTGCGTACCCGCCCCGGACAAAAGTTTAGCCGTAGAAATATTATCCGTACCCAACGGGAAATCATCGGCTTACAATACTTTAACCCCGAAACCATTGACATCCAGCCTAAACCACAACCCGAAAATGGTACTGTAGACATATTATACAAAGTAGAAGAAAAACCAAGTGACCAGATTGAACTATCTGGAGGTTGGGGCGGTGGCTTCGGCTTTATTGGTACGCTTGGATTGGTATTTAATAACTTTTCGGTAAGAAAAATGGGCCGATTGAGTAACTGGCGTCCGTTACCTTCGGGCGATGGCCAGCGACTGTCACTTAGAATGCAAGCCAATGGAACTCAATTTCAAACCTACTCACTTACTTTTACTGAACCTTGGCTAGGAGGGCGTAAAAGAAACTCTTTCACTGTTGCATTGAGTCACTCTATTCAACGCCTGATTGTTAACCAACAAATTTTGAGCTCTTTGCAAGTATCTAGTGTTACGTTGAGCTTAGGGCGAAACTTGAGATGGCCAGACAACTATTTTACTTTGATTAATTCTTTGGGATATCGGGCGTACAACAACCAACAGTTTAGTGCTTTTACACCAAGTGGGGTTTCTCACAATGTAACGCTCAATACCACCATCTCTCGGAATAGTATTGACAATCCTACCTATTCTCGTAACGGGTCTAGTGTAACCCTAAGTGTGGAACTTACTCCCCCGTTTTCATTGATTAGTGGCCGTGATTTTTCTAAAGTTGCCGAAGAAGATAAGTTCAGATTGATTGAGTATCATAAGTGGATGCTAGATGCTTCATTTTTTACCCCAGTAGTGGGAGATTTGGTATTTCATACTCGAGCTCATTTTGGGTTTTTGGGATTGTACAATTCAGACATTGGATTTAGTCAATTTGAGCGTTTCACGCTTGGAGGAGACGGACTGTCTGGACAAAACTTTTTGTTAGGAAACGATATCATTGGTTTACGTGGTTACCAAAACAACAGTATTCGCCCGGTAAGACCCGACGGAAGTCAGGAATCGGGTATTGTGTATAATAAGTTTGTAATGGAATTGCGTTATCCCATTTCTTTGAACCCCTCAGCTACCATTTTTGTGTTGGCGTTTATGGAAGGGGGCAACAACTGGGGTAATTACGCTGATTTTAACCCATTTAATATATATAGATCTGCCGGAATTGGGGCGCGTATTTTTATGCCTGCTTTCGGTATGCTAGGTTTGGACTGGGGCTTTGGATTTGACGAAGTTTTGGGTAGACCTGGTGTGAATAAAGGACAGTTTCATTTTACGATTGGACAAATTTTACGATAGAAATTTTATAACTAAAAAGTCCAATATCAATGTTTAAAAATCTAGTTTTTACCTTACTATGTACTATTCTGAGTACTGCATTTGCCAGTGCTCAGAAATTTGGTTTTATAGATTCCAATTTTATCCTACAACAAATGGATTCTTATAAAAAAGCCAAAGCTGAAATTGACAAAGCTGCTTCTAATTGGCAAAAACAGGTAGAAGCCAAACTAAAAGCAGTAGAAAGAATGCGGGCCAAGTATATTCAGGAGGAAATATTGTTGACTCCCGAAATGAAAGACGAGCGATCTAAGGACATTCAAAAAAAAGAAAAAGAAGCCCGCGAGTATCAAAATAAAGTTTTTGGCTACGAAGGATTATTATTTCAAAGAAGACAGGAATTGATCAAGCCCGCCCAAGAAGAATTGCAGAAGGCCGTAAAAACGGTTTCGCGACGCTTCAAAATACAGGTGATGTTTGATAAATCCAGTGATTTGATTATGATCTACGCCAGCCCTACGCATGATTATACCGAGCGGGTATTGGTAGAATTAGGCTTGCTGGATGAAGATTAGGTAAAATAAAACATTCAAGTGGCCGTTTCTAAGGGGAGAAATATGAAATAGTAGAGGTTCATAAAACCCTAACTGAATTTACCTTTAGCATTGCGAATCAATAAAGATTCCATTAAAATTGCACTCACAAAGGTAGATGATGGATATAATCATTGAAATAAATTTTGAATAATGGATACAAGAAAATTATTTGGTTTGAAAAGGCTACTGCTGGCAATGGCATTGGTAGGGGTGGCAGTTTTGGGAAACACGTCACAAGCATTGGCTCAAGCGAAGCTTGGTTATTTTGATACCCAATATGTGTTGAGCAAGTTGCCTGACTTCAAAAAGGCGCAGGAAGCGATCAAAATATATACTCAACAAATACAAAAAGAAGCCCAGAAGAAGCAAACTGAGCTCCAGGCGAAGTACCAAGAGTACGAGCAATTGAGAAAAAAGCCTGGTACACCTCCAGCAATTCTAAAATCTCGTGAAGAAGAAATACAACGCTTAAATCAAGATTTACAAAAGTTTACCCAAGCCGCTCAGCAGCAGGTAGTGCAGAAGGAAAATGCAATTTTGACTCCTATATACCGTAAAATACAGGTGTCGATCGACAAAGTAGCCAAGGCAAATAACTACAGCCTGGTAATGAAAAAGGAGGCGATGTTGTTTGAAATGCCAGAAGGAAATATTTCTGATTTGGTTTTGAAAGATTTAGGGATCGCTACAAAATAATTGGTGAGGAGGAAGTATCTCTCACGATGAAAATATTAGAAAAACAATGAAAAAATTTACTTACGTTTTATTATTGGTGATTTTTGCGGGCGTTGCTTCGAGTGCGTGGGCCCAAAACTCACCCAGTGTGCGTTTCATTGATGTACAATATGTAGCCGGACAATTACCTGCTTTCAAAAAAGCACAGGATGATTTGAAAAATTTCAATAAATTGTTGACCGATGAGTTGAAGAAAAAACAAACTGAGCTACAGAAAAAATTCCAAGCTTACCAAAGTGAAGCTCGAACTTTGAGTGATTTGGTAAGAGCAAGTCGAGAGCAAGAGCTGGGAAAATTGCGTGAAGAATTGGTGAAGTTTCAACAAACAAGTCAGCAACAGTCAACTCAAAAAGAGCAACAATTGTTGGCTCCTATTTTCAAGAGCATCACAACCAGTGTAGAAGCGTATTCCAAAGAAAAGCAGATTGATTTTGTATTGCAAAAAGACCGATTGGTGTACGATACTGAAGCAATGAATATCTCGGATGATATCTTGAGAAAAATGGGTGTGACCCCTAAGAAAACGACTCCTAAAGCTGCAGACAATAAAAAATAAGCAAAAATGAAGAAATTTTGGATTTTAATGATATGCCTTGGAGTACTTGGATTGGGTACTTTGCAGGCTCAAAACTATAAAATTGGTTATTTTGATACGCAGTCGGTATTGCCTAAAATGCCTGCCTATAAAAAAGCCCAGGCTGAAATGAAAACTTATGCCAAAAAGCTAGAGGATGAGTTGAAGAGAATGCAGCAAGTTTTTCAAAAGTTGTATCAAAACTACCAGCAAAACGGCGCGAAGATGTCGGCAGGAGCCAGAAAAAGCGCTGAAACCAATTTGCAAAAGAAGGATGCTGAGTTGAGACAATTCCAACAAACTGCTCCTGGTCGAATTCGCAAAAAAGAAGCAGAGTTGCTCAAGCCAATTTATACCAGAGTAGAGAACGCAATCAAAGCGGTATCTAAGGAAGGAAGTTATAGTTTTGTGCTTAGAAGAGCATCGTCTATCTATGCCAGCAAGAAACATGATATTTCTCCTTTGGTATTGAAAAAGATGGGATTGAAAGCCGAGTAATCCTATAAAATATATAATTTAATAGCCTGTTTGATGAGGACATCGAGCAGGCTTTTTTG
>CALDJV010000471.1 GCA_937899305.1 uncultured Cytophagaceae bacterium | reverse complement strand
TCCTGAGCACTGCCCGCACCTTCGTTCAATTCAAACGACAGCATGCCACCAAAGCCCTGCATTTGAGCCTTGGCAATGTCATGTTGAGGATGGCTTTCCAAACCTGGGTAATGCACTTTTTTTACCTGAGGCGCTTTTTCCAGAAATGCCGCAATTTGATGGGCATTTTGGGTTTGCTGCTTTACCCTCAGTGCCAAGGTCTTAAGACTACGCTCTAACAAATAGCAGGTATTGGCATTGAGACTTCCTCCAAAATGAGTAGCGGTTCCTTTCACTTGAGTCATCACTTCGCTAGAGCCAATGATCACTCCACAACAAATATCACTATGCCCACCCAGATATTTGGTACCACTATGCATCACCACATCAACCCCCATCGGGATCGGATTTTGGTTAATTGGACTGGCAAAAGTATTATCGATCATCGTCATTACTCCATATTGTTTGGCCAGCGCTACCACTTTTTGGATGTCAGTCAGCCTCAACAACGGATTGGAAGGGGTTTCAATGTAAATCAGCTTGGTGTTAAACTGAATGGCTTCTTCAAACATCGCGATATTGGTCGCGTCCGAAAAAGAATATTCGATGCCAAATCGAGGAAAATCGTTGGTAATGAAATGTTGGGTTCCTCCGTATAAATCTCTTTGAAACAAGACATGGTCCCCCTGTTGCAGTAGGGCAAGCAAAGTCGTGCTAATGGCGGCCATTCCTGAGCTAAAAACCACCCCATCTTCACCGGATTCTAGAGCAACCAACTTTTTCACGATGCTGTCCTGATTGGGTGTGTTAAAGTAACGAGGGTAAGTACGCGCCTCGGTATCCAAGTAACCAAAAGCAGTAGAGGTATAAATGGGAGAATTGACCCCTGGTTGGTTTGTATTATGTAGGGTACCTTCGTGTACACACAAGGTTTCTTTCGATTTGTTTTGAGACATATTTGACAATAATAGTTTAGAGATAGTGGATGATCATGGTTCAAAAAACGTGCGGATGCCTTAATTTTTAGGCATAAAAAAAGTGTTACATTTTAGTAACACTTGGTAAATTTTGAGTTTGTTGTTCTATTTACGCCCCGTTTCGGCAGCAGCTTCTTCTATCTTTTTCTTTACCACAATCTGAATGGGGTCCAATGATAGGTTAGATTGAATCTTGTTCATTCCCGGAATCAACTTGGGAGCAAAACTTCGGTTGGCACTGTTGAAACCTTTCTGGGTAATGACTTGAGTAAAGTTGGGCTTGTCGGGAGGAAGGACCGTACTATAACTACCATTACGATCACTAAAAAAGGTCTTAATCACCTTTTTTGTTTTATCATCTGTAATGGTAATCTTGGCCCGCATTCCCCGTTGGGTTTTCTTGTTTTTAATAATTCCAGACAGCATCAATTGAATAGGCTTGGTTTTGGTAATTGGGGTCAGTTTTACATTAGACACTACCTGATTGAGTCCGGTCTTGAGGGTAGGGCTAAAGCTCTTACTGAAGCCATCAAAATCTACTTGAGTTACTTCCTGCATAAAGCTAGATTGATTTACCGGAATTTTCACTTTATACAAGCCTGTAATAGGGCTGCTGTACACCGTCGTAATTATTTTTTGAGTTTTGGTATCTCGAATCACCACCTTGGCCTTCATTGCTTTAGTAGTTTTACGGTTGGTCACTACTCCCATCAAGACCAATGACTTTCCGGCAACGACGGTATTGTTTTGGTTAGGGTTCAAGGGCACGTTGGATATAATTTCATTGAGCCCATTATGCAATGAGACATTGAATTTCTTATTGAATCCACTATAACTCGTTTTTTTAACCTCTTGAATTATATTGGGGGCTTTGGTAGGCAATACAATGGCATATTCACCAGT
>CALDJV010000470.1 GCA_937899305.1 uncultured Cytophagaceae bacterium | reverse complement strand
GTTATGATGGATTAGGCAAGCAGGTACGCGATATGCTACATATTCAGGATTTATTTGAATTGATTGACTTACAGGCCCACCAACCCGAGGTTTGGAATGGAAAGATGTTCAATGTGGGTGGAGGACGAGAAGTGAGCTTTTCTTTGCAAGAGTTGACCCAATTGTGTGAGCAAGTAACGGGTAATCAGATAAAAATAGAGCAAGAGCCGGTGACTCGTCCGGCCGATTTGAGAATTTATCTGACTGATCATACAAAAATTACTACCTTTACCTCTTGGTATCCTAAAATCTCTCCGTTAGAAATCATCAATGATGTATACGAGTGGCTGAAAGCCAACGAAAGTCAGTTGAAGCCGATTTTGGGTTGAGAAAAAGACCACAACTTATTTTGACCAATTACGATTAAAGAATTTTAAAACATAACCAAAACGAACACATTTTATGAAAGTGGCCATTGTTACTGGATCAGCCGGGTTGATTGGGAGTGAAGCCATAGAGTTTTTTGCTGATAAGTTTGACCAGATCATAGGAATTGACAACAACCAGCGAGCAAAGTTATTTGGTGAAGATGCCTCGGTTGCCTGGAATATTGACCGCCTTCAGGAAAAGGTGCAAAACTATTCCCATTACTCGATTGATATTAGAAATTTTCAGGACGTAGAAAAGGTTTTTACCAAATACGGCAACGACGTCGAGTTGATTGTGCATGCTGCTGCACAGCCAAGCCATGATTGGGCGGCCAAAGAACCATTGACCGATTTTACCATCAATGCCAATGGAACCCTCAATTTGCTAGAGCTCACCCGCCAATACTGCGAAAAAGCGGTATTTATTTTTACTTCTACCAACAAAGTATACGGAGATACACCCAATCGTTTGCCTTTGATAGAACTAGAAAATCGTTGGGAACTGGATCAATCACACCCATTTTATGCCGAGGGTATCGATGAATCCATGAGTATTGACAATACACTGCATTCTTTGTTTGGAGCATCCAAGGTAGCCGCCGATGTATTGGTGCAAGAGTATGGACGTTATTTTGGGATGAACACTGGAGTGTTTAGAGGAGGGTGCCTCACTGGACCCAAGCATTCTGGAACCCAGTTGCACGGTTTTTTGGCCTACCTGATGAAATGTGCCATCACTGGAGATCATTACACGGTTTTTGGGTACGAAGGCAAACAAGTACGTGACAACATTCATAGTTGGGATCTGGTAAATATGTTCTGGCACTTTTATCAAAACCCTCGCCAGGGAGAGGTGTACAATGCCGGAGGGAGCCGTTTTTCTAATTGCTCAATGAAAGAAGGAATCCAATTGTGTGAAAAAATAACCGGAAACCAAATGAATTATACCTACTCTGAAAACAACCGGGTAGGCGATCATATTTGGTGGGTGTCGGATGTGTCTAAGTTCAAGGCCCATTATCCTGAATGGAACTATAAGTACAACCTGGAAGACATCTTGAATCAAATGTTTGAGAGCTTGACCCAACGATTAAAAACTAAAGTGTAGTAACAGTTGTGCAATAATTGTCCGTTTTCACTTCAATTTTGCTTGCCATGCTTCCTTAAAAAATAGCCAAATAGCCCTGCTATTAGCCGATTTTGTAAGTTGCCTGACAAACAAACTTTTTCCGAAAACCGGACACTTATTTTGAACATGTTACTTAATTGCATTGCAGCGTCCTTTTCTATGAAAAAAACAATTGCCTTGGTCGACCCTTTACACGTTGGCCATCACCTTGCCTTTATGAGGCTTTTTGCTAAATCTTTGATTGACAGTGGCCAACAAGTCATTATCTTATATCCCAATCCGGCTGATATCACTACTTGGCTACAGGAAAATCTGCCCAATGGCAACGATGAATTTTTTGTTTTTGAGTATGACGAGGCAGGCAGAGATTACCAAAACTTGGGCCGATTCAATGATACTTTCTCGACATTAGACCGTTGGTTTAGGTTACGTAAACAGCTCAAAAAGCACGAAAAACAAATTGGTGTCAAAATTGACTTTGTATTTTTAGCTTGGTTAGACAGTTACTTGGCCAACTATTTACATCCAAGGCTTTTAAACTTGGCGTTTCCTTACCCTTGGTCTGGCTTGTACTTTCATCCTCGCCATCTGAGGTACTATCCTGACAAACTAAATGCCCACCCTAGTATTTCAGAAATAGACGTGGCCTTGACTTCCTCACATTGTAAAAATGTTGCGATTCATGACGAAGGCATCACGCCACTATTTAATAAAAGACTGCAAAAACCGGTGATTTTATTTCCTGAAATAGCCGATGACACCGCACCAGCGCTTGATTATTTACCTGCCAAAGAAATACCAAACAAAGCAAAACAAAGAATTGTGGTGGGCATTACCGGAATATTAGATAAGATGAAGGGGCTGCTCACCTTGGTAAGAGTAGCTAAAAATGCCGATGCGCAACGTTTCTTCTTTGTATTTGCGGGCCCGTTAAGGTTGGATGATTATCAAGAAGCCGAACAACAGGAGATCACTGATTTTATTGCTGCGGATCCTGAAAATTGCCACTTTGAACTGGAATATATTCAGGAAGGAGGGCATTTCAATGCCATACTCAATGGGCTGGATGTGGTGTACCTGGTATATGACAATTTTGCCAGCTCGAGTAATCGGCTCACCAAAGCGGCCATATTCCAAAAATATGTATTGGCCCAAAACCGCTTTTGCGTAGGCGAAGACACGCAAAAATACAACCTTGGCGAAACCGTAGAAGAAGGGAATGTAGCGCAAACCCTTGAGGCATTGGATGTCTTGGAAAATCGTATAAAAAATGAGCCTTTTCCGGTGCAACAATTTGAAATATACCGAGAAAAACATAGCGTAAAAGCATTAGATGATGTTTTTAAGGAAACGTTACGCTCAATATAAGGCCGTTTTTAAGCTTAATCTTATTTACCTTATGTTAGATACCCCAATTTTGTTTTTAGTTTTTAATAGACCCGAAACTACTCAAAAAGTATTTGATAAAATTCGTCAAATACGCCCAAGGCAACTTTTTGTGGCCGCTGATGGCCCTCGGCCAGACCGACCAGAGGAAAAAGACAAAACAGACGCGGTACGAAAAATCATTACTGAAAATATTGACTGGGACTGTGATTTGCAAACCTTGTTTAGAAGCGAAAACCTAGGTTGTGGGCAAGCAGTCAGTGAAGGTATTACCTGGTTTTTTACTCAAGTAGAGCAAGGTGTCATATTAGAAGATGACACTTTACCTGATCTAAGCTTTTTCAACTTTTGCGAAAATTTGCTCAATCATTACACTAACCATCAGCAGGTGATGCTAATTACTGGAAGTAATTTCCAATCAGTCAAAAGCTGGGGTAAAGGTTCTTATTTTTTCTCAAGATACCCTAACATCTGGGGGTGGGCATCCTGGCGAAGGGCCTGGCAACATTATGATTATGATCTTCAAAGTTTAGATTATTTTCTTGCTAATAATCAGCTAGATCGTATTGTACAGACTGAAAAGGAAAAAAATTATTGGACAGCGATTTTTCGTTCTTTTCAGGCAGAAGATAGCATTGATACCTGGGACTATCAATGGATATACTCAATTTGGAATCAAAAAGGGTTGACAATTGTTCCCAATAAAAATTTAATCACTAATATAGGCTTTGGAGAAAATGCAACCCATACTACGGGAACTTATTTGGAAAAAGTTTACAAAAAAAAAAGATATTCAATAGATGTAATTAAACATCCTGATACGATTAAAGTATATCCTAGAGCTGACCTAGATACATTTAAAAACTTCTTCAATATTGAGCCAAAAACAGCTGAAAAACTCAAAAACTCTTTTAAAAAAGTACTAAAAAAGATTGTCGGATAAAACATGAAAAAACAGGTTGCCAAATTGTTTCCCAAACAACTCAAACACTTTATCAAAACCAATTTTTTGAAATTTACCCCATCAGAAGAAAAACAACTCATTGGGCAGTACTTACCTCAAAACCCGGTGATTATAGAGGCAGGAGCGCATGTAGGTTTTGATAGTGCTCAAATGGCCCAATATTGGAAAAAATCACAACTTTATTGTTTCGAGCCCATTCCTCATATTTATACCCAACTGCAAGAAAATACCCGTTATTATAAGAACATTACTACATATCAAGTGGCGTTAGGAGAGGTGGATGGTACGAGTGAAATCCATGTAAGTCAAGGAGCTCAAAATGCTTCTAGTTCGCTGTTAGCTCCTCAAGACCATTTGGACATTTACCCTGATATAAAATTTGATGAAAAAATTGAAATACAGACCGTAAACTTAGATAACTGGGCTAAGAGAGCGGGTGTATCCAAGGTAGATTTTATGTGGCTTGATTTGCAGGGGTTCGAGTTTCCGGTACTCCAGGCTGCCCCTCACATCCTCAAAACTGTTACTGCCATTTATACTGAGGTACATACCCAAGAAACGTATGCTGGAGTTACCCAATACAACGAATTAAAGTTGTTTCTTGAAAGTGCAGGGTTTGAAGTAAAGCATGAGGACCTGAGTTATCAGGAAGGAGGAAATGTTTTATTTGTAAGAAAAGCTTAAAATCATACTCAAATTTTGAATAATCTGGCTCCCATCATACTCTTTGTTTACAAACGCGCTCATCATACCCTACGTGCTTTAGAAAGCTTGCGTAAAAGTGACTTGAGCGAGCAATCTAGTTTGTACATTTTTTCGGATGATGCCAAGTCAGTTCAAGATCAAGCGTCAATAGCTGAGGTAAGGGAGATCATTCGGCAAAAACAATGGTGCAAAGAAGTACAGATCATCGAGAGACTAGGCAATTTTGGGTTGGCCAAAAACATCATAGAAGGAGTGAGTCAAATCATTGATCAGTTTGGGAAAGTGATTGTACTGGAAGACGACTTGGTGATTTCTCCTGATTTTTTGCGTTATATGAATCAAGCCCTGGATTTATATCAGGAGCAGCCCAAGGTGATGCAAATCTCAGGGCATACCCCACCCATCAAACTAAATAAATACCCCCAGGATACTTTCTTTTATAATAAAATATCGAGCTGGGGATGGGCTACTTGGGCCAGGGCTTGGCAAAAGCTAAACCTCGATACCCAATATTTGCTGACACAAATCGAGGCTACTGACCAAAATGCCGCCTTCAATGCCGATGGTACCTACAATTTTACTGAGCACTTGGAAGCCAACCTGCGGGGAACCATCAATACTTGGGCGATCAAATGGCAAGCCAGCGTATTTTTAGCTCAAGGGCTTTGTTTGTATCCGCGTCAATCGTTGGTGAGAAATATTGGATGTGACAACAGTGGAGAACACTGCGGCTATTTAGAGTTGTACTTGAGGCAAAAAATGGCCAATAAAATAGAAGTTGAACCAATACCCCTCAATGAATTGCCCCAAGTGAGACAAGCCATGACTCAACACTATTACCAGTTGACCGTTGCACCTACTTGGTTTCAGCAATTCAAAACGAAGGTAAGAAGAGTGCTTCGGAAATAGTTGTAATATAAACAAACGGTTTCCGAAACAACGATGTATTCATCAGGTTCTTAGGGAAGATTTGCTAAATTTGTTATTCTTTAATGAAAAAAATATATTGCAAGATTTGTACAAGCGAGCATTCCAAGAATGTGAGTTGAAGAGTGTTAAGTATTGGGAATCAAATGATTATGTGTAAAAATACGGAGTTTACTCATTATTCACCAGTGTTTGATATTGTATTAGGAGCTTAGTAATAAGCGTATTCGGGCCAGGCATTTAGGAGCCAAGGCACGAGTGAATGATAAGATAGTACGAGTTTGACTATGTATAAAAAATGAGAATATTACATATTAATACGTCAGACCATGGCGGGGCAGGTAAGGCAGTGGTACGTTTAATGAATGGGTTGTTGAAAAATCAGCTGAAAAATGATCTATTAGTATTGTACAAGTATCAAAATCATCCAAACATTCACAAGTTTACTCCCAATATAAATTCTACCTTCAAGCGACTTAAATTTTCTTTGAAATACCGTTTACTGCAATACAAACAGAGACGTGCATTGAGCGGTAAAAACTACAATCTTGAGATATTCTCTTTTCCCGAATCTTTGTACGACCTCCAACAACACCCCCTCTTTCAGCAGGCCGACATCATTCACTTACATTGGGTAGCGGGTTTTTTAGATTATCCTTCTTTTTTCAAAAAAGTGAAGAAACCCGTGGTATGGACCCTGCACGATTCCAACCCTTTTATTGGTGGTTTTCATTATCAAAGTTTTGAAAATAACGAAGAATACCTCCCCTTGACCGACTTGGTAAAAAGCCAAAAAAGACAGGGTTTGGATGGTTTTGAAAACCTACATATTGTTACCCTGTCTCGTTGGTTATACAACGCATCATCGAGGTCTAAACTATTTGCCAAATACAAGCATTCACTGATTCCCAACGGCCTGGATACCCAGCTTTTTAAGCCTTATTCTCAAAAAGAGGCGAGAACATTACTAGGACTTCCCCAGGATAAAAAAATCATTCTATTTGTGGCCGAATCTATAGACAACGAAATGAAAGGCCTCCCGTTTTTATTGGAAGCTTTGCAAAAAATCAAGACCAAAGATTTTCTATTGACTATTTTGGGAGCTGGAACAATCAATTCATCCAGTTTTCCGCATAAAAGCTTGGGGTTTATTGATGATCCCGAAACCATTGCTAAGGTATATTCGGCCGCAGATATTTTTGTGATTCCAGCATTGGAAGACAACCTGCCCAATACTGCCCTCGAATCGCTTGCTTGTGGTACTCCAGTGGTGGGTTTCAAGGACGGGGGGATTCCTGATATGATTCGCCATGGAGAAAATGGATTACTGGCTGAACCTAAAGATTGCGATGACCTCGCCGACAAGATAAGTCAAATGCTGGAAGATTCAGTATTGATAAAAAAAATGGGGGCCAAAGCACGTGAGATCGCTTTGAATGAATATGATGCAGCGATTCAGGCCAATAATTACATTCAACTCTATCAACAAATCCTCGCAAATGTATAAGTAGAATTCCTTTTATTGAGGGGGTAAAAAAACAAATCCCACGTCTATAAGAGTGGGATTGTCTGCTATTATTTAAAACATTTAAAACTTTCCTTCACTTTTTGGGAGAAAAATGAAGTTTATAAAAGTGCTAACCAGCCTTTTGCATCTTATACGCCTTCGTTTTCAAAAGGTTACGAAAGCAGTAAAAAAAACTGATATTTTTTTTCATTATTTTCAGTTTTGTTCAACTTTTTCAGTTTTTATACCAAAATTTTGCTCAAACCGAGCAAAGATTTGCCTGGTTCTACCAACCCTTTCTTTCTTGCTGGTCGAACCCATCATTTCGCCCTTGACTGCTCCTTATCATGCAAACCATTCCTTTTTTTGTGCGTTGTCAAAACTGAGACTATTCAGCTTTTTGAATTCAGGGATGGTAAAAAAATAAGTTACGTATTTCGCGGTAGAAATATTGATTTGAGATGAGGCATTTTTTGCGCTCATAGCCGCGCTATGGGCAAAAAAAATAACGAAGTATCAAGTCAAGAGATCACCTCTAAATCGAAAAGTTATTTTTGGTCCATCCCTAAGAATAACCATTTTTGTTTGCAAACTAAGATCAAGACCATACCATGACACACTTTATCAAACTCAAATCATCGTTTTTTATTGCGTGCTTTCTCACCATTGCCCAAGTGACCGTGGCTCAAAAATCAGTACTCAACCTCAAAGGACACAGTGCCAAAGTATATTCGGTACATTATAGCCCCGATGGAAAGTACTTGGCCAGTGGTGGTTCCGACCAAACAGTAAGGCTGTGGGATGCCCAAACTGGAAAGTTGCTACATACCTATCAAGGGCACCAAGGTAGTGTGTTGGTGGTAAAGTTTAGCCCGGATGGGAAAAACATCGCCAGTGGGAGTGCGGATGGCACCATCAAGATTTGGGGAACAAGTAGTGGAGTGGTGGTCAAAACACTGGAAGGCCACGCTGATATGGTGGGCACCATTGATTATAACAAAAATGGCCAAATGCTGGTAAGTGGAAGTCGTGATAAAACGGTGAAACTATGGAATTTGGCTACCGGGCACGTCATTCACACCTTCGAAGACAACCCCACTTTGATTTATGGAGTAGGCTTTTCTCCCAAAGGCGATCAAATTGTGAGTGCCAGCGGGATTAATTTAAAGGTTTGGAATGCCAATACCTATCGCTTGGAAAAAATTCTCAAAGGCCACAAAGACCACATTATGGCGGTTACTTTTTCACCCGATGGTTCCAAGATCATTACTGGGAGCCGAGATGGTAGCCTCAAAATGTGGCAAGCCAATAATGGTAATCTCATTCGGAGTTACCTGGAGCCTTATGCACTCATTACATCAGTTGCCATGAGCCCCGACCAACGCTATTTGGTAAGAGGCGGGAAGAATCTTCGTCTATGGGATGCTGAAGGAGGACGTAAAATTAGCAATTACCAGGGGCATTTTAAGAATGTAAATGCGGTGGCTTTTAGTCCTAATGGACAATTTATTGCCAGTGCCAGTGATGATCAATCCATCAGGATATGGCGATCCATTGCTTATACTCATTTGGTAAAACTATACATTGAGCCTCGGATCAACGAATGGCAGAAAAAAGATAAATTTGAGAAAACCGAAGCCTACAACGCACGAGTAAACTCAAGTACTCGTCAGGAAAAAATATACAACCTTACCCAGGAAGCAGTCAACAATATTGGCAATGAACGCATGAAGTGGACTCAGGGTAAAAACGAGTACGATGCTGACAACGAAAGCTTCAAAATAACTTATAAAAACTTTCGTCCTTTGTATGTACCAGTGCCCTTGGCCGAAGCCAAAAGCTTTGATCATAACTTTAAAAACCTGAAGTTTAAAAATGCCCAGTTTACTTTGGCCAATGCCTATGAGTTGGCGGTGATGCATGTAGAGATTACCAATCCGGCCAATGGCAAAGTGTACAACTACAATAGCCAAAATTATGTGGCTTACAACTCTTCAAAACTCAACCTGAATTTTGACCCCGTAAATATCACTGCTGGTAATAAAAACAGTGAAATAGGGAATGCTGATTTTGTGGGAGGATTTTCGGATGTGGATATTCGCATTCCTAAAACCAGTATGCGTAACCCCAATGCCATTGCGGTAGTGATTGGAAACACCAGCTATCAAAAAACCAAGAATGTGAAGTATGCAGTCAATGATGCCCGTAGCATGCGCAACTATTTGATCCAAACTTTAGGGTACAAGCCAGGCAATGTATTTTTAATCAACAACGCTACCTTGTCTGATTTTAAAACTTTTTTTGGCAGCGATTATAGCCACAAAGGCAAATTGTTCAATTCAGTAAAACCCGGCGAAAGCGATGTTTTCATCTATTACTCAGGGCATGGGGCACCTAGTCTGAAAAACAACGCGGCCTATTTTGTTCCGGTGGAGTGTGATCCACAATACGTAGAGTTGGGAGGGTATCACACCAATACCTTCTATAAGAATTTAGCCAAGGTTCCGGCCAAATCGGTTACTGTGGTACTAGATGCTTGTTTTTCGGGAGCCACTGTTTTTGACAATATTTCGCCCATTGTGGTCAAGTCTAAAGGAATCAAAGGAGTAAAAAATGGTGTGTTATTGTCCTCTTCCAGCAAAGACGAAGTATCATGTTGGTACAATGCCAAGGTACACGGGATGTTTACCTACTTTTTTCTGAAAGCCATTCACAATCGCAATGCAGATAAGAACAAAGATGGGAACTTGACTTACGAAGAAATTTATAAATTTTTGATCAATAATTCGGAAGGGGTACCCTACTTTGCCCGACGTATCCACGGCATCGAACAAACCCCCAGAATTCAAGGGAAGAACTATCAAAAAGTATTCGTAAAGTATTAAGTAACGCGTTCGCAATACCTGTCGGTTTTCTCTACTACCTGAACTGCTGGGCCTCGTTATTTTTATTGCCCGTAGCCCTGCTATGAGCGCAAAAAATGCCTTGCCCAGCAATTCATGTATATGACCAAATCAGACACTTATTTTGAAAGTGTTACTAAAAAAAATCAAAATAGCCTTGGCAGATTTTCAAAATCAGCCAGGGCCAAAATGAAACCCAAGACGAATGAATTTTAACCTTGGCACGAGGTGATGGTTTTAGGTGCTAGAATGAGATAATTTGTGTTTTTTTAAGGAATAACGTGGTAATTAGACCTTATTTTTACTTAAATA
>CALDJV010000469.1 GCA_937899305.1 uncultured Cytophagaceae bacterium | reverse complement strand
TTGAATTATTTAAGAAACAATTAGATCAATAATACTTTTACCAAGTTTTCAAAAGTTATGATTTTTTAGGCAATGTACCTCTTATTCAAAATGCTTGCCGCTCACTAATGACTCGTGCAATATGCTCTTTTGGAGTATCTAGACCAATCCCGTAATAAAGTAAAGGAAAACTTTGTAGGCGAACTCTACCCAAGAAAAACCATTTATCCTTATGACTGTATAAGGCATGATCAAACCAAAATCCATATTGGTTTTCTAGGGTGAAAAAAGTAAAAGCATTCACTTCACTCAGCCGATTTGTAGTATCCCGCTTTGCGTAGTAGATTAATAATGAACTAAGACCTATTTCCAGGCTAGTTTCGGGAGCATAACCTAGGATTGGATAAGTGATAAACTGAGGTTTAGAAACATCAGCAGTGTCATTAACAAGACTATTAATGTAGCGTTTTAAAAAGTTTTGGCTATTTGCTGTTTGAGTTCCTAAGAAAACAAAACAACAAGTGATAACTAATAAATTGATGAAGTATTTTTTCATGGATATTATGGTGATTACTTATCTAAATTTGGTAATATTAACCTCTTTGAGCGTGATTTGGTTCTGTTTTCAGTTATTTTGCTCAATATAATATGGGCAATCCCGAATTTCAATGGTAAAAAAAATAACCGAAACTGACTTCATGATAGTCGAGTTTTTTGCATCCATCCCCATATTGTTCAAAGTCATATCTTGAAAGACTTTGAACTTTTTAATAACCCCAACCCCAATAGCCTCCAAATTGGTTTACGAAGTAAGATATTGGCTAGTTATACAACCAAAGATATCTAAACTTAGGTAATAGTTTTGCTTATCATCATTTAATTCAAAATTTAGCTCAGAAAGCTATACTGAACGAGTTTTTATCATCGCCAAAATTGTCTGAGCAGTACATTTTTGCCGAAATAAATGAGTGATTAATGGTAATTGGTTTTAAAGCGTCGGAAACTCTAAAATTAATACTTATGAAGGACTTTTTGTATTTTATGTTTTTTGTCGGGTAGCGTAGTTTTTGATATACCTGCTCCAGTTGTTTAGAAAATAATTATAACTACTAAAATTATTTTTAACGGTTATAATATTGCTATATTTGCTTCCATGAAAAGATCATTTCCGATCAAAGACATTTTGCTGGATGGTAATCACCTATGTTTAAATTTTGTCAATACCATTCATAATAGATTGGTAGATAAACCAGACGATTATATCATCAATGAAAAGGCTTGGCTAGAGTGGTTACAAAAAGTAGGCTTGTTGAACGAGTCTGTGTCAGGGTACCGTGTTGATCTAGTGGAAGTTAAAAGGCTTCGGGAATTGTTATACAGCATTTTCTATGGGATAGTACATGGCATTGAGGTGGCCAAAAAGGATATGAAGGAATTTAACCGCCAGGTATTGAAGCTGAGAAAAGCCACTAAAATTACCCTGGAAAATAATGTGCCCACTGAAAGCATAAATACCGACAACCAAAACTTGAATAGCTACTTGCCAGTGATTGTAAAAGCGGCTTACGAACTCTTGTTTTTTGAAAACATAGGACGCATCAAAGAATGTGGTAATTGTGGGTGGTTGTTTTTAGATACCAGTAAGGGGAACCAAAGAAAATGGTGTAATATGAAAACCTGCGGAAATGAGATAAAAGCACGGAGACACTACCAAAAGATGAAAAAAAATGGAAATACAGATTAAAGAAACCCGAGAAATATTACTCGAACAAGTATTGGAGCTATACAAACTGAATGAATGGAGTTCAGCCAATAAGCCCCAGGAGTTATTCAATGGATTGTTACACTCACACGCCTTGATTTCGGCTTGGAAAGGAGAAAAACTGGTGGGAATTGGGAACGCCATTTCAGATGGACATTTGGTAGTTTATTACCCTCATTTGTTGGTGCATCCTGATTATCAAGGTAAAGGCATTGGGCAAATGATTATGGCCAAGATGCAAGAGAAATACGGGGCGTTTCATATGCAGATGCTGACTGCGGATGGCAAAGCCATCAAATTTTATGAAAAGGTAGGATTCGAGCGGGCAGGGGAAACCCAACCTATGTGGATTTATGCAGGCAATGAACACTAAAGACAAGAATATGATTGCAAGGATTTGGCATGGTATCACCCAGGCGAACGACTACGAAGCATACACTGAGTTTATGAAATTGGTGGCCATTCCAGACTACAAACAAACTCCAGGTTTTGTGAAATTAACTTTTTTGCGAAGGATTGAGGGGAACATTGCGCATTTCAATCTGATTACTTATTGGGAAAACCTAGAGGTGATTAAAAACTTTGCGGGTAATGAGTATGAAATGGCCAAGTATTATCCCCAAGACAAAGACTACCTGCTTGAGTTTGAAGAAAAAGTAATCCATTATGAAGTGTTTGCCGAATGAGGTGAATTGGGATGTCTCAGGCAATAAAAAACAGTATTTCCAAAATTTGTGTTAATCAATCAGGAATTTGTGCAAGTGGATTTATATTTTGATGGCGAACTTTGAATTGTATTTAAACAATATTCCAAACTTTAGTTATTATGACCAATCAAATTAAGACTTTGCACCTTGATAAAATCTTGACCGACCACGCGCAAGATATGACCAATAAAGTGGCGGTGATTACTGGCACTACCAGCGGAACCGGATATGTATGTGCCCGAGAGGTTGCTAAAAAAGGAGCAACCGTATTGCTGCTGAATCGCCAAAGTGAGCGGGCCGAAAATGCCTTGAAACAGCTCCAAGCCGAAGTACCCAACGGGAAATTTGAAGCCATTGTATGTGATTTACAAAACTTTGCAAGTGTACGCAGTGCTGCCGAGGCCATCAAAGCCAAATATGAGGTGGTAGACGTACTTGTAAATAATGCTGGAGTAATGGCTCTAAAAGACCAAGCTACGGGCGATGGTTACGATGTGCAAATGCAAACCAATGTGATTTCTCACTTCCTGATTACCAAGGAGTTGTTTCCTTTGCTACAAAAGAGTAATGAAGCTCGTATTGTAAACCATACCTCGATGGCTCGTTTGGGTGGACCTTTAGCGAGCGAGTATTTTGAGCAAAAAGGAGGTGACTTGGGCGGTGATGGTACCGAGGCACAAAACGTAAGTTTTCAAGGGCCACGCTGGGAACGTTACCACCAAACCAAATTGGCCAATTGTGCCTTTACTTATGGCTTAAAAAAACGACTCGAGGCGGCTAATATCACCAATGTATTGCCTTTGTTGGCGCATCCTGGCTTGGCCAGAACCCAATTGCAGGTAACTACCGCAGCCGATGGAGGTATGGATGGCAATGCTGAACTTATGAACATGGCCCAATCTCCCGAAGATGGAGCCACCGGAATCATTAGAGCTGCTATGGATCCCAATTCCAAATCAGGTGATTTCTATGGACCCTCAGGTCAGGGATTGAACGGGTTCCCAGAGTTGTTGACTCCCGAGGAATTGTTATTGGACGAATCCAATCTAAAAATCAATTGGGAAGGATGCGAAAAAGCCGTTGGTACTTTTGCAATCTAGAAGCGAGTTGCTATCCCAATTGTTTCTGAATAAGGGACTGTCTCAAAAGTCTCTTTCAAAAATAAAAGCGAGCCTGATCAAAACGATCAGGCTTTGTTATTCGAATGGGTTGCTTAACTTTGACAAATAAAAACCTATTCCATATGAAAGTATCTTTCCTGTATTTATTATTACTATCAAGTATTTTTGCCTGTAACTCTGCGTCTAAAGAACAGACCACTGCCCAAGATACGACTACCCAAACAAAACCCGACACCTTCAAAGTATATCGGGCTGAGGAAGTCAAAGCGGAAGCACTTCGGGCCTGGAAAGCCTATAAAAAGTATGCTTGGGGCTACGACGTGTTGCTACCACTGTCTAAAAAAGGCTACAACTGGTACGAAGAATCACTGGGTATTTCACCGTTTGATGCCTACAGTACTTTGGCAGTGATGGGGTTTACCGAGGAAGCCAAGGAAATAGAAGCCTATGCCTTGTCTAAAGATTGGAATCAAGATGTTTTTGTGCAGGTTTTTGAAGTGAACATCCGAATCTTGGGCGGTTTGTTGGCCATTTATGACCATACCCAAAATCCAAAAATCCTCGAGAAAGCCATCGATTTTGGCAATCGCCTTTTGCCTGCGTTCAATTCTCCTACCGGCATTCCTTATCATTCGGTCAACCTCAAGACTGGGAAAACCTCGGGAAACAAAGGCAAGGGGAAGGGGAACGTCATCAATGTGGCTCAAGCAGCTACTTACCTGTTTGAATTTGGTATTTTGAGTTACTACGCAAAAGATCCCAAGTATTACCAGGCGGCTAAAAAAGCCACTAAAGCAGTTTTTGAGCGAAAATCCAAGATTGGTTTGCCGGGAGATTATATTGATGTAGAAACGGGCAAGTGGACCAACAACTGGTCGTATCTACAAGCAGGGATGGATTCTTATTATGAATACATGTTCAAGAGCAATCTGTTGTTTCCCGATCCGGAGGTGCAAAAAATGTGGGAATACAGTTTGGGTAAAATTAATCAATACTATGCTGAGGACTATCAAGGCAAAAGATTTTATGCTTGTGTCAATATGCACTCTGGCGAAATCGTAAAACGTTCGATGTCTCTATATGATGCGTTTTTTCCAGCGATCCAAGCCCTGCATGGGGAAGTTGAAAATGCCGAAAAAAATATGGCTACCTGGGATTGGCTTTGGGATAAATATGGATTACTGCCTACTCGTTATCTGTATGAGGCCGATTCGGTGGAATATGCCAATTCAGAATTGAACCCCGAAATCATAGAATCAGCTTATTATCTACACGAAATTACCAAGAAGCCAAAATATTTGAAGATGATCAACAAATATTGGCAAGATATGAACAAATGCTGTCGCAACGAGGTGGCCTTCAATGCGGTAGAAGACGTTCGCACCAAAAAAGCCAAAGATTACCTGGCCACTTATTTCTTTGCCGAAACCCTTAAATATTTTTACTTGGCGGTGGTAGACAAAAAAATATTTGATTTTAAGGATTATGTCTTCAATACTGAGGCCCATCCCTTCAAAAGAAGTCATTTTGAACAAGCGAAGTTGAAAGCGTATTTGGGGATTGAATAATGTTTAATTTATGGAAACCTCAAAAATAAATACATGAAAATCAAAGAGAAAATAAAGAAGCAAAGGCTGGCATCAGTTTCCGAACTGATGTCTGCAGATAAGGTTCAGTTTGCAACTGAACTCGTTTTGATAAAAACGAACTACTTGGCTAGCCTTTGTTCTGAAACGTCAAAAATAGCCTCTATGAGTGCTTTTTTGAGTTATAAAGTCATTTTTACAAAATGAGCCAAGTTACAAACTTGGCATCATCGTAGGATTTAATTTCGGAAACTTAAACCTTCGTTTCATTTGGTCTCCTTATCAGTAAGACCAAATGAGGGGAAGTAGTCGGTGATCACGAAAACCTGATATACATACGTGTCCCATTCGGTGGTCTTACCGAAGGGAGGCCAACGAAAACAGTAGTCTTATTATTCAGTTTTTTAACATTGATAACGAAATGAATACGATTGAAATATCAAGCCAAAGAACAGTATTAAGGTTGATCAATTTGACAGATGTAGAAGCCATCCATGAGCTTCATTCGTTACCAGAAACCGATCGCTTCAATACCTTGGGCATCCCCGAAAACCTTGCTGATACTCAGGAAATTGTAGCACAATGGGTGACGGCAAAT
The DNA here is from genome assembly GCA_937899305.1 of uncultured Cytophagaceae bacterium. Lineage (GTDB taxonomy): Bacteria > Bacteroidota > Bacteroidia > Cytophagales > Microscillaceae > Microscilla. Next base: position 4,564 of record CALDJV010000469.1, on the reverse strand, counting down.
CAAGCAGAAAATACCACAAACTATACTTTTAAGATTGAGCTCAATGCTGATCATCAGTTTATAGGTTTATTTGGATTGAAACTTGGGAACAAAAAATATCGGCGAGGAGAGGTATGGTACAAAATACATTCGTCGTATTGGAACCAAGGATATGCTACTGAGGTTTTGGCCGCCATGGTAGATTTTGGCTTTGATGAATTGGGCTTGCATCGAATTCAGGCAGGGTGTGCGGTAGACAACATTGGATCAATCAAGGTACTCGAGAAAGTTGGCATGATCAGAGAGGGGCGGGGGAGAGAAATATTACCTTTGAAATCAGGTTGGTCCGATAACTTTGAATACTCGATACTGGAATCTGACGAACGAAAGCAAAGCACGGTTCAAAAACAATAAATGCCACATAACAATCAATTACATGGATACCACCCCAGACAGAGACAAACAAGCCATTGATGACATCACTACCGCTTTTTTTGGTATATTTTCGAATAAAGATGGCGAAAAACCTGATTGGAACCTCATTGCAGAACTATGCATAGCGGAGGCAATGATTATTAAAAAAGAGTACGCCCAACAAGAGATCTATAATCTGGAAAGCTTTGTTGCTCCAAGAAAGAAAATATTATCGGATGGCACGCTTCAGAATTTTGAAGAAAAAGAAATACAGGAAGAGACCAAAATCATAGGCAACATTGCCCAAAGAGCAACAACATATGTCAAAGAAGGGTATTTGAATGGGGTACATTTTAAACAGCAAGGCAATAAATTATTTCAATACATAAAAACCAACAACGGCTGGAAGATAAACTCGGTAGTATGGGAAGATGAACATTGATCAACTCACATATTCAATTTTTAATCCTAGCTTATAAACCAGCAAAAGAAGGTAATTGAATTGGAAGCATATGATGCAGCCGACCAACTTATTCAGTTTTAGGGTCTGAAAACAGGAACAGCGATGACAAAGTATGGTTGGGTCAAATGATCATTTTGGCTCCTTGTATCAAAGCCAAGGCAATGAAGATCCCTCCAATGATGCGATTCATCCAGTGACTCAACGAAGTAATACGACTGACAATAAGTAGACTCATTTTGCCATAGAGTAACAAGGCTACTAATTTGCCCAGAGATACCCCGAACAAAAACAGTAAGATAAAATCCCACATACCAAAACTTACCCAAGCCGAAGATTTAAGTGCGGCAATTACGGCTACCCAAAATGGCAAAGCTTGTGGATTGAGTATTCCAATGATGGCTCCTCGTAGAAAAGGCGAAGTCTTTCGTTTATCTTTCATCTGGGCATCTTCTCTACCTTTGCGCAGGAGAAACAAAGCCCCAATGGCAAACAATACCCCAAATACTGAAAGTTGAACCCAAAAATTGTGTTCCAGGTATTGCGTAATCCACATTCCGAAGTTATAGGCAAACAAAGATTGGCCGATTTCTACAATGGCGGCGGCAATAGAAAAACGCAAACCTACTTTGAGGCCGTCGTTGATGGTGGTATCTACCATAGATAAGTTGATAGGACCGAAGGGCAAGGTGCCCAAAAAGCTGGCAATAAAGCCCGCTAAAAAGTGTAAGATATAAGTCATTCCCTCTTTATTCGTCTTGAATAAGCCTTGTGTGATTATAAAAGCGCACAAATCTAATGATTGATTGCGAACTTGCATGGATTAAACTTGAATTGAAACGAAAAAATTCCAATCATATTCTGTAATTTTGTAGAATTTCAAGATTAGATACATTGGTATAATGATTTGAACGCATCGTTTACCATGGAACATTCATTATTATAAAAATGTCAACTTTTCAGGATTTTAAACTCAACAAACAAATACTTCAGTCAATAGAAGAGGCAGGTTATCAAACCCCTACACCTATTCAGGATAAAGCCATTCCGTTGGTGTTGGCGGGGCATGATGTGATGGGAGTAGCCCAAACGGGTACTGGTAAAACTGCGGCATTTGTGTTACCCATCCTGATGAAAATAAAATATGCCCAAGGGGAGCATCCGCGGGCTTTGATTTTGGCACCTACTAGAGAACTAGCATTACAAATAGAAAAAGCGGTGCAAACTTATGCCAAATATACTGGCATTCGCCATACGTGCATTTATGGTGGGTTGGGCCCTAAAACCCAAATTGAGACCATTGCTCAGGGCATCGATATCTTGATTGCTACTCCAGGACGCTTGTTGGATTTATATAGTCGGGAAGCGCTGGTCCTCAAAGACATCAATACATTGGTAATGGATGAAGCCGATAAAATGATGGATATGGGTTTTATGCCTCAAATCAATCGTATTTTAGAAGTGATCCCGGTAAAACGGCAAAACCTGTTGTTTTCGGCTACCATGCCCGAAAAGGTAGTCAAACTTTCCGAAGATTTCTTAGAGTTCCCCGAAGTAGTAGAAGTAACCCCCCAAGCCACCACTGCCGAAACTGTGGAGCAAGTTGTATACGAAGTACCCAACCTGAAGACCAAAATCAATTTACTTCAGCATTTTCTTCAAGACAAGGATGCATTTAGTCGGGTAATGATTTTTACCCGTACCCGTAAGATTGCCGACTCAGTATATAAGTTTATCGCCCGAAAGTTTTCTGAGGAGGAAGTGCGAGTGATTCACGCCAATAAAGGGCAAAATACTCGAATCAACTCTATGAATGCGTTTAAAAATGGAGAGATTCGGATTTTGGTGGGAACCGATGTAGTGGCCAGGGGAATTGATGTGACCTTGGTGAGCCATGTGATCAACTTTGACATTCCGCTTATTTATGAAGACTATGTGCACCGGATTGGCCGCACCGGAAGAGCACTGCAAGCAGGTAAAGCAATCAGTTTTATTACTGAAGCAGACATATATCATATGGATAAGATTCATAAAATTATCCGGATGCAAGTACCTGTGGCCAAAATTCCGGCCGGAGTTGAAGTTCCCGATACTCCATTTGATGAAGCCCAAGCCATTGCTCGAGAGATTGATCGTCAAAAACGCAAAGAAAATCCTGACTACAAAGGCGCATTTCACGAGAAAAAAGATCGAAGTAAGGGGCAAGGTTCTAAAAACAATGCTAAAAATAAAAACAAAAAGAACAATTTTGGAAAAAAACTTACTTCACGAAAAAAGAAGAAATAGTGTTGAAAAATTTGGCTTCAAAAAAGTGACCCCCGTTTATCTAATAATTTCTACGCTTTATCGAAATTATTAAAACGTTTACCGATGTATTCTCTCCCTTCATCTAATTGTAGTAGCCAAGCATTGGTCAAAATGCTATATTTGTTACGTAAGAAATGATTGATATAATCTTTAGGGCTGGTTGATAAAGATTATTCGTTTATCAGTCTTTCTTTCCATAGCTGGTTGAAAGATCTTGGAGGGTTAAGCTGGCAACGCCGCTTCCTCCAGGCATCTTTTTTTTGCTTAAGTGCCTTTCTTATACTTCCTCACTTATTTGTGACAAAAAGTTTAAAGTCTTTATGATATATTACGAGCATTTTTGCTTCGTAATTGCGAGTATTTTGACATTCACCTCAAAAAATGTAGTTTTGCATTGTAAGAATTGATTGACTTGTCAATCATTCTTTCCATAGCTGGTTGAAGGATCTTGGGGTGAGATTCATTCTTTTCCCCGAGTATCTTTTTTATTTCCTCTCTCTTTATACTTTCATTTCTATTTTCTTATCTCAATACAACATCTTATTGCATAAGGCAAAATTTTACTATACATTACTTTTTTACTTAAAAATAGGTTTGCTTTTATGTCATCAAAAAAAATACTGGTTACCGGAGGTAATCGAGGCATTGGCTTCGAGACTTGCCGTAAATTATCTAAAATGGGTCATGAGGTGATTTTAACTGCCCGCACCTCAGACAAAGCAGAACAAGCACGGGAAAAGTTGGCCCAACTGGGTTTTGAGGTACAGGCCGAAGTACTGGACGTCGACCAGCCAACTGGTTTTGCTGCTTTTGCTCAAAAACTGGGTAGCCAACACCAATATTTGGATGCATTGATCAATAATGCAGGGGTGCTATTGAAAGAGAAACTAGATTTCCTGTCGGTAGATGAAGCTACCTTGCAGCAAACGTTTCAAACCAATGTAATTGGCCCTATGTTGCTGAGTCAACAATTGATTCCTTTATTACAAAAAAGTTCGCAAGGCCGTATTGTAAATGTATCCAGTTTTTTGGGAGCTTTGAGTCGAATGGGGGGAAACTATACCGCTTATCGCGTATCCAAGGCCGCGATCAATGCTTTTACCCTACATTTGTCGATGGAGTATCCTGACCTGGTGATTACTTCTTGTCATCCGGGACATGTACAAACCGATATGGGAGGGACCACTGCTCCCCGAACCATTGAAAAAGGAGCAGAAACTCCGATATGGTTGGCCATAGATCCGTCGGTATCTACTGGTAAGTTTTATTTCGATAAAGAAGTGACCGATTGGTAGCTACCATGTTTCAAATCCTCCGACTGCTCAGGAGGATTTGAAACAAACCATTACTATACAAAAAAATCTGGGGCCAGATCGGCACCTGGTACTACTGAATAATGGGCTA
>CALDJV010000468.1 GCA_937899305.1 uncultured Cytophagaceae bacterium | reverse complement strand
GGGGCGGCTTCACTACATAAATTTTTAACGGCAATGGACTAAGGCCAAAATTTTCACTATCTTTAGTCAAACATGGTTCGTCTTCGCTAATGGACACGACTAAAAACGTGGGGTACTTTTTTGAAATTTTGAACACCCTACCTGACAGGTTTCGAAAACCTGTCAGGTCTGGAGCGACCATTTTTGGGCGTTAAGGAAACAACATTGGGTTATCACTTACAGCACATTGTTAGACTATGGAATCTGATTGGTTATTTTTTGAAAAACAAAGCTTTGAGCAACTCAGTTATTTTTTCCAACTTGTCAATAGGAATTTAATCCACAAAAGACGAGTAACTGAAGTTTAGATTGTCCCCTAAGTTTTTTCATGATAATTTAGCTTCCCAAAGTAAGTAACACTGTCAAAATAAAATCTTCAAATTTAACTAAGCCCTTTTTCGTCAGACGAGGCAAAAAATTGACTAATAGCAGGGCTATTCGGCTATTTTTTAACGAAGTATGATGGTAAAGGTCACAGTTAAAATGCGGAGGTTATTGTGGTAGGGTTACTAGGATTATAAACTACGGAGAACTTTATGAACTACACCAAAGAACAAACGGCCGATTTAAAAACACAAACTTTTGCTTACCTCGAGGTAGAAGAAAAAGACCACCTGTTGACCATTACCCTGAATCGCCCCCAGGCACGCAATGCCATGAGCCCCACAATGATTCGAGAGTATGCCTATGCCATGAGCTATGCCCACCATCAGCCTCACATTTGGGCAGTGGTGTTTGCTGCCAATGGTAAAATTTGGTGCGCTGGTGCCGACCTCAAGGCCATGCGTGGTAAAGAAGAAGCCAATGATAGTACCATACCTATGCCCCAAACTCCCATTGTGATGGCGGAATTATTTACCAAAATCCATAAACCTGTAATCGCGAAGGTACATGCACCAGTGTATGCAGGAGGCTTTTTATTGATTGGGGGATGTACTTATGTGGTAGCAACCGAAAACGCCACCTTTACGTTGCCTGAAGTAAAACGAGGCCTGTTCCCATTTCAGGTAATGGCCAGTTTGATGAAAATTATGCCCGCCCGTCAAGTGATAGATTTTTGCATCCGCGCCAAAAGTATGAGTGCCGAAGATGCCCAAAAAGCCGGCTTGGTCACGCACTTGGTAGCTGCCGATCAATTAGACGCAGCCATAGAAAACCTTACCAAAGAAATCTTTGCCAACTCTCCTTCGGCCATTCGTTTGGGTCTCAAGGCATTTGACGAAATGCGAAGTATCTCAGAGAGCGAACAACAAGCCTACTTGGCCAAAGTATTGGCCGAAACCATTCAAACCAAAGATGCCCAAGAAGGCTTAAAAGCATTTGCCGAAAAACGTGCTCCAGAATGGACTGGGGAATAAAGGGTAGTAAATCCCTCTCTTTTTGAATCATATTACATTATCCAAACTTGGACTGAGCCCAAGTAAAACGACCAATGAAGTAACATTTCATTGGTCGTTTTTTTACCATTAGCTAGCCATCACCTTTGTTTATTCCCTCCACTCGGACCTCAATATGTATCAGTTTTTTATAACAAAACAATTAAAACATCAGTATATCCAAGTAGTGGATCAAACTCAATGAGTCATTTACAATATTCAATCACTTTAAACAATTTACATGGAAGTCTTAGTTGACGATCGGTACAATAAAATGTACATTGATAAGGAAGCGTCTATACATTATCATATCACCAAGAAAGATACAATGTATATGACAGAACAGGAATTTAGAGACATGTTGATGACCTATAAGGGTTCGGTCATTGAAAACAAACCTAGTTTGATCTTAATTGATAATCGTGAATTACAATTTCCGATCTCCCCCGACTTACAAGATTGGATCACTCAGCATGTGACCATACCCATCATTCAAACTGGTTTAACCGGCAAACGTTGCTTTGTCTTACCCAAGGAGTTAATATCCAAACTATCCATTTCACAACTTAGTCAAGAGATGAGTGCAGCCCAAAATATCATGAAATTAAAATATTTTGCTGATTTCGAAGAAGCAAAAAACTGGTTATTAGTTGCATAACAAATCAAACACTACAAATCCTCCAGCTGTATAATCATACGCTCAATTCCAGCCAAAACAATAATATTCAATCACTTTAAAACAATCTATGATGGAAATCTTAGTTGATAACAGGTACAATCAAATATACTTTGATCATCAAACATCTATTCATTATCACATTACCAAAAAAGATACGATGCACATGTCAGAAGAAGAATTCAAAGACATGCTATTCGTCTGGAAAAAATCAATAGCTACCATTCGCCCTCAGTATAGCTTGGTAGACAACCGCAACTTTAATTTTTTTATTGCCCCAGATTTACAAGTATGGGTAAGCCAAAATATTACCAATCCGGCGGTTGAAAAGCTAGATAAATTTTGCTTTGTGATGCCCGAGGAATTCATTGCTAACTTGTCTATTACCCAACTTACCCAAGAAGCCAACCAAACTAACAATGAAAAGAAGGTTCACTTTTTTGGTGATTTTGAAAAAGCAAAGCAGTGGATTTTGGGCGATTCTTAGGTAAAACGGTAGCTATAATGCAGCGTTAAATAACCAATGGAGCAAGTGATTTAATTTTTAACAAAAACTTAAATCGTATATCACTAATATAAGATATTTGATTATATTTGTCCAATGAGAATAAGAAAACCGCTAAATATAGAAAACGAAGCCGATACTTTGTTTATGGCTCAAGTAGCCACCGCCCTCAGTCACCCAGTTCGTCTTGCCTTGCTCAATTATGTAAAGTCTAAAAATACCGTACGCAACGATGTATGCAACAAAGACTTGGTGGCACATTTTCCTTATAGTCAATCTAGCCTCTCGCAGCACGTCAAAAAATTGGTCGATGCCCATCTTTTTGTGGTCGAGTACAAAGAAAAGTATTCCTTTTACTCAGTAAATACCAATACTCTTGACAAATACCTTGAGCTATTAAAAGCCCTTTAAACCCGCAGTTTCTATACACTAAAACCAATTAATGACATGATTACTACTGCCAACCCACAAGACTGGGAAGCCATCAAGGCCATCTATATAGAGGGAATGAATACCCGCAATGCTACCTTCGAGATGCCCGCTAATTTGAGTACTTACGAACAATGGATCCAAAGTAAAATACCTGCGGCTACCTTTGTTTATCGCCAAGGCCAAGAAATAGTCGGCTGGGCTGCCCTCCACCAGGTAAGCAGTCGCTGTGTATACGCTGGTGTAGTGGAGTTGAGTATTTATATCAGCGAAAAAGTTCGCGGTCAAGGTGTAGGCAGTACTTTGATGCAACACTTGATCAACTATGCTGAAACCCACAATATTTGGAGCATTCAGGCCGGAATGTTTCCCGAAAACCAAGGCAGTCGCGCATTACACACCAAATTTGGCTTTCGCGAAATAGGTATCAAGGAAAAAATAGGGCAAATGGATGGGCAATGGCGTAATGTATTGTGCATGGAGCGCCGCTCGACTACTATTTTGTAGTTCATAGTTTTTTTAGTTAGTAGTTGGTAGCTAATAGTTGGTAGTTTTTTCTTTAGTCCACAGTCGACGGTCCATAGTCCATAGTTTTTCTTTGGTTGGGAGTTCGTAGTTAGGAGTTTTTTTAGTCGATAGTCAATGGTCCATAGTCCATAGTTTTTCTTTGGTTGGGAGTTGGGAGTCAGTAGTTGGTAGTTTTTAGCTTTTCAAGTCCAAAGTTTTCCTTAGTTGGGAGTTGGTAGTCAATAGTTCGTAGTTTTATTTAGTTGATAGTCCATAGTTTTACACCGCTTTGCGCAGCCATTTAACAATGAGCGAAGCGGAACAATGTAACAATAGAAAAATACAACAATGAGCCGTAGGCGGAACCATTTAACAAATAGTCCACAGTTTCTTTAGTTCAGAGTCAGTACATCTGCGCTAGCGGATAAAGCAATTGAGTGTTAAGGCAATACCTGAATTAAAAATAACAAATACCAGTTTAAAGCACTTAAAATCAATCACTTGAAAAATATTGTAGAGCCTTTGTAGTGCCTAAAAAACAGCATTTTTTCAAATTTATCAGTAAAATTACCCGTATAAAGCTAAAATTAGAAGTAAGCAGCATCTATTAAATAACCTATACTGTAATATTATATAACCATGATCCGTCAATTGTTATTCCCAACCAAAATATTTGGCCTTAGTATCATTCTCTTGAGCAGTTTGCTACTGGCCCGACCAATCCAGGCCCAACAAACTCACAAAATTATTCGCCTTAAAAAACAACTCCAGGCCAGCCTTTCTGATACCGCTCGTTACCATATTTTATATCAGTTAGGCAAACTTCACAAACTTGATCATCATCAAGCGTTTGGTTATTATCATCAGGCGCTGGCGTTAGCTCAAAAAACCAAGTATTTAGAAGGCATTGTACGAGCTCATAACGCCTTGGGAGCAAACCATCTTCACCAGAAAAAGTTTACGACTTCGTTTGAGTACCTCGACAAAGCCCTGAAACTTGCCCAAAAACACCAAATTTTTCTTCAACAAGTAGAAGCCCTCAATCATCTGGGGATGTTTTATCTGGAAAGTAATTTACCTGAAGAGGCGCTCAAACAATTGCACTTGGCATTGAATATTGCTCAGAAACACCGCCTTTCTCTCGAGCTTGCGCAGGTCAATGTATCTCTCAGCAAATTTCACGTCAAACGAGGAAATCTTAAAAAGGCGTTGAGTTATGCCAATCAGGCTTTAAGCATTGCGCGGAATAAAAAAGATAAACGATCAGAGTATTTATTTCTTGGCCAGCAAACTAACGTGTTCATGTGGCAAAATAATTGGGAAGCCTTACTGAATGGTAGTAAACGTATGTTGCAAATTGCGTACGACCTTAAGGATAGCTCCTCTATAGCCAGGGTTTACAACAACATGGCAGGCACTTACAATGCCATGAACAAAACAAAATTATCCCTTGAGTTCTTCGATGAATCCCTCGCAATTTCTAAAAAGATTGCGGATACCGCGGTCATTTTTGCCACCTTTCATAACCTGGGGGTGATTTATGCCGATACAAAAGCCTATGACAAAGCCTTGAAAATACACCAAGAAGGTATTGAATACGCGCGCGTCAAGCAAGACAGTGCATTGGTAGGCGTGTTTATGATGAGCATTGCCAAACTTTATACAAAGCAAGCCCAACCCACCAAAGCCATTGAGTATGCCAATAACAGCATTCCATACCTTAAAAAAGACAAGAATATATACAACCTCAATGATTGTTATCGTTTTCTGGCGTTTCAATATCATTTACTCAAAAAGTTCGATCAAGCGTATCATTACCAAACCCTGCATACCCAAGCCCAAGACAGCTTATTTAGAGAAAAAAATACCCAGGCCATTGCTCAACTTGAGCAAAATTTTCAGATCAAGGAACAGAAAAAAGCATTGGAATTACTCCAAAAAGAAGCCGCCCTACAAAAACAACGCTCTGGTTTTCAGCTTAGGTTGCGCAACTATGCACTGATAGGCTTGGTGTTATCATTATTTATTCTGGTTTTATTATACAATCGTCATCGTTTGCGCCATCGAATTATTCAGCAACAACGTAATTTATTACAAGAAGAAAACGCATTATACTTGGAAAAAAGCCGAAGACTGGATGTAGAGAAACGCCTCAAACAAGAAGAAAATAAACGTTTGTTGCTTGACCTGGATTATAAAAATCGCGAACTGGCTACCACGACTATGTTGATACAGCAAAAAAATGAAGTGTTACAAAATATTCAATCTGATTTGCTAGATTTCGAGAGCCAAATCCCTAAGAAATGGAGTAAAAACATCCACTGTATTCAAAAGATCATTCGTGAAAACACTCATTTAGAAGACGACTGGGAACGTTTGCAATTGCATTTTCAAGAAGTACACCCCAACTTTTTTCATAAACTTCAAAATGGCTCAAAGAATTTATCTCAAAACGATTTGCGTCTGTGTGCTTACATCAAAATCAACCTCTCCAACAAAGAAATTGCCCGCTTGCTCAATGTAGAGTTTCGAAGTATACAAATGGCCAAATATCGCCTCAAGAAAAAACTGACATTGTCGAAGGATCATGACTTGAACGAATTTGTGCAGCAACTGTAAAACCGTCAATCATTCTTCTTTTTCCGTACATTTGAGTAATTTAACTCACCAAGTCTTTTTGTCTTCTTAAAAAAAGTCTCGTTCAATTTCCAATAAATGATGGGAATCTCTAAGGCATAGTTGAGCGGCAACTTATACAAATCGGCATCCTCAGGAAAATAAACCCTAAAACTTTGTTCAGGCTCTCCAAAAGCAGTTTCTGCCCCAAAAAAATCTTCACAAATATGGGTTTTATTATCCGAATCTATCATCACCTTGCCGTGCTTCACAATGTACAACCCTTGTTTATCTCTCAGTTCGAACTGCTCTCCTTGACGATACGATTCTTTTTCTATTCTCTGGGCGGTTTTGATGTATACAGGCAAAGAAATATTATCCCCAAACAACCAAGTACATTCCAAATAATGAACCAGCGACTCTACCTCATCTAATTTTTGGATCATCTTGTTCCTACGTACAAAATCCTTGTACAAAGAAGTAGGAATCTCTACTGCCTGTACATAGCAAGAAGTAATACAGGTAGATTTGGCCACCACTTCCCGGTCGTCGATATAGTAACCAATGAGCGACCCAGCAGAAAGCGAATTGCGAATGCCCATTTCAAAGATCAACTCTACAAACCCCGTCAACAACAAATAGATGTGATCGGGCTGTTTGCCTTTTCGAAACAACGTCGTTCCAGCGTTGATAGTAATAAAAGGGCAATTTACCAATATGGCCAACTCATAATCTGGAGTATCGGGAAAATAAAACCGGAGGTAATCGTAGGCAAACTTTGTCAACACATTTTGATTGGTAGGCGTCAGCAAATCTACACTACCAAAAGGCGCTACCGAACCTACTGCTTTTTGGTCATCGGTCAATGGGCGGTCGGTATGTGCCAACACAATTTTATCAGAGGTATCATCCACAAAATCTTTGGCATCTCCGTGCACATGCCCTCCACCGATGTCTATTTTTTTCAGGTTGGTAGGTGTCAGATAAGCATCTTTGATTTTTTGGTACAAATGATATGACCCATTTTGGCTAATGCGATCAGCAAACATTTCATCCAACTTTTTCAAAGAAGAAATATCGGCCAAATGGGCATAAGTACGGTAAGTATTGTCCCAGAAAGTCCGAAAATAATATACATTCGTTTCTATGGGGTGCAACGAAATCATGGGCTTCACTTCCAGCCCATTGATGTTGTTCCACTCATTGAGCTCCAGGTCTTGTACGTCAAAATAGTGATTAAAGCTTTCTTCAGAAATAGACATCAAAGCGCTCAGCTTTTTGCAAACTGATGCCCTCACCAAAGGAGATGCAAAGTACTTGATGCGATGATCAGATTTCAGAAAAGCTGTCAAACCCGCAAAGTGATCGTCGTGGGCGTGGGTATTGAAAATACCCTCAATCTCGTTGATACTAATGCCTAATGCATTTAAACTGGTCATCAGGTCTGGGCCAGCATCTATCAGGTATATCTTCCCTTGAAACATGACCACACTTGCCATACAAGGGCGGTTGATATCCCAGGCATTGCCTTCACCTGTATGCAACACCGCAAAATATTCTCGCTTTATATTGTGATATCCCAAATAATAAGGCGCCTCATATTCTTCACTGGGTTTCAGGTTCAGGTTGATGTTTACTTGCGAATCACCATAAGTAAATTCGTATTGATTGAAACCTTTGCGCTTGATAAATACCCCGTCACGGATTTCTACTTTGTCGTCTTTTACGACCAGTTGATCTACCAATTCATCGGGGGTGGTAATTTTACCAAAAGCAAACTTGAGCTTGAATCGTAATATTTCCTCGGCGATATCTTCGCTAATACCCGTACTAAGTATTTCATCCTTGGTAACCAAACCATAGTTTCCTCGATGAATGTACTCCAACTGCGCTTCTATCTGATCTTCTGCACCAATGATCAAAGGTTTTTTTCCAGTATTATTGGGGTGTTTTGGAATGTGCATCCCTTGCGAATAAAGCATTTGCAAGATAGGGAACTCCGCCAGATTAGAAAACCCACCGTTTTGGAGCAATGCATCAGACAACAAGATGGCATTGGGGCCAGTCTCGTATTCTAAATCATCCCGTTCTACTTTGGCAATCAGCCCTCGTTTTTTAAGATGTTTTACACTATCGGCCGGGCAGCCACACAATATGAACAAATTTACCTCGGGCACTTGAACCCAGTAAATTCCGGTAGCGACTTTTATTTTTTCTATTTTCTTTGGTGCAATGATCATCTGTTTTTGTTTCCTTTCTCAAGCGTTTACTACTGCTTATTGTTTGAGATAAATTGCCAAATAAAGTGAATACAAAAAAGTGTATAACGGTTAAATTTAAATGATTAAAGACTCCATTCAAAATAAAATTTAAACATTATGCATTTACCTTTATGCATCTATCAAACCTTGTTCATGCATTTTATCATGGAAGCGTTGGTTGGGTTTCGCCCCTTCATAATCTTCTGATAAATCTGGCAAAATGCTTTTCACCAAATACATGTCTATTTCTCCTTTGCCCTTGGCTTGAATTTTACCGTGGTATTCACACACAAAAAAATCATTTATCAAGTCAAAAGTTTTTTGAGAAATACTAATCTCATTGACTACGCCATTGCTTTCCATTCTACTGGCCGTGTTTACAGTATCTCCCCACACATCATAGGCAAATTTTTTGGTTCCAATCACCCCTGCTATCAGCGGCCCAGTATTGATTCCCAAGCGAAGTTCCCAAGCTTGTTCTCCCCGCATCACTTTTTCGGTTCTAAACTCCGTCATGAACTCCCTGATCGCTAGAGCAGCCAAAACCGCATCAATCGCGTTGGTTTTGTTATCAGTGGGAATGCCCCCCACACACATGTAAGCGTCACCAATGGTTTTTATTTTTTCTAGCCCAAATTGCTCTATAATTCGGTCAAAAGCAGCAAAACAAGTATCCAAATCTTTTACTATGTCGGCCGGATCGGTTACCGAAGCAATGCTCGTAAACCCTTTAAAGTCAGTAAACAGCACCGAAGCCATATCGTAGTTGCGTACTTGTGACCTACCATTGGTTTTCAATTCTTCGGCGATGTCACTTGGCAAAATGTTAAGCAATAGTTTGTCTGACTTTTCTTTTTCAGCGTGAATGACTTCGTTGGCTTTTTGGATTTGTTCACTTTGTGCCATCACTTCTTCACTGCGATGCTTGATCTCTTTATTCATCTGCTCAATCTTTACATTTTGCGATTGTAATGAATTTCGCTGCTTTCTGAGCAATACCAATCCCCTTAGCATCACTAACACGAAAATAAAAATCAAACCCAAGCCGATAATCGCCGCCCATAGTCTTTGATCAGCCGCCTTTTTTTGCGAATCCCTAAACTTGAGCATATAATCGTATTTGAGAGACTTTCCCTTCAACCTATCATCGGCAACACTACTTCTAATAAGGTGAGATTTTTCGTAGCTAGTCAAAATATCTTGGTCATCTTTGCCTAAGCGCGATTTCAGATCCCCTATCACCTCATACATATCCGAATAACGCACTAAAAACGGATCAGAAAGCTTCTTGTCCTGGTAAAGTACCTCAAGTATTTTAACCACCCTTTCGGCCGTAGCCAGGGCTTTGTCGTAATAACTGGAGTTGAGATAATGAAAATGATAGTAGAAGTTAGCCAAATGGAGCAATACATCGGCTTGTTTGAGTGAGTCTTGTTTGGCTTTGTAGTATTCTAATGCCTTTTCATAATTGTCCACTGCTTTAGCATAGTCTCCTCCCTTGGCGTTCTCGTGAATTTTACCCATAAAAGTATACACTTTGGCCAAAGTAGCCGGATGTTTGAGCCGTTTTGCAATGCTCACTCCGATTTTTGCATAGTAAAATGCGGCATTGGTATACCCTACTATCTGAGCAGCATTCCCATCTAGTTTTACCAAAGTAAGTGCATAGTCCATACTTAACACCGCGCGCGCTGTATCATTTCGAGTCGAGAAAAGCGCCTGACGAACACTGTCAAGATGTACCTTTTGAGCAAAAGAAGTATACGTTACCCCTATTAAAAAAAACACGAAGCATGTGTTTGTGAAAAATACCCTCATTAATTTATTGGTTGATTGCAATTCATGAAGCCCAGTGGGCTTCTTTTAG